>JABMMH010000302.1 GCA_013205645.1 Polaromonas sp.
GCGGTGATCAAACCGCCGATGATGACGATGGCCAGTGGCCGCTGTGTCTCAGAGCCAATGTCGTGCGACAAGGCCATCGGCAGCAAACCCAACGCCGCCAACATGGCCGTCATCAGCACCGTGCGCAGTCGCTGCATGGAGCCAAGTTTGACCGCGTCCAGCACGCTGTGCCCGGCTTCTTGCAGCTGCTGAAAGACCGACAACATCACCACGCCGTTGAGCACCGCCTGGCCTGACAGCGCGATGAAACCAATCGCCGCCGAGACTGAGAGTGGGATGGAAAAAATCCACAGCGCCACAAAGCCACCAATCAGCGCCAAGGGCACGTTGATCAGAATCAGCGCGGCCATCTTGACGGACTTGAAGGCGTCGAACAGCAGCACGAAGATCAGCAGCAGCGAGATCGGCACCACCACTGAGAGCCGCTGCATAGCGCGCTCTTGATTTTCAAACTCACCCGACCAACCGACGGTGTAACCGGGCGGCATCTTGACGTTGTCAGCCACGCGAGTTTGCATGTCTTTCACCACCGAGCCCATGTCGCGGCCTTTGATGAAAATACCGATCGCCATGGTGCGCCTGCCGGCTTCGCGGGCGATGTTCATGGCGCCGTTGGTTTCGCGAATGGTGGCCACGCTGCTCAGCTGCGCATAACCACCATCGGGCGTGGGAATCAGCGTTTGCGGCAGGCTGGCAATCGCGCGTTTACTTTCTGGCAGACGGACTGCCACAGCAAATTTACGTTCGCCTTCCCACAGCTGCGTGGCGGCCTTGCCACCCAACGCCGCTTCCACCACATCTTGAATGTCCTGCACGTTCAGGCCGAGCCTTGCAGCGCGGTCACGGTCGATGTCGATGACGAGTTGCGGCAAATCGCCGAGACGGTCAATCTCGCCGCGTTGCACCCCTTGCACTTGTTTGATCTCGCGTTGAATGGCTTCGGCCACGCGGCGCAATTCGCCCAGGTCTTCGCCAGACACCTTGACGACGATCTGGCCCTTGATCTGTGAAATCGATTCCAGCACGTTGTCGCGAATCGGTTGCGAGAACGCTGGGTCAATGCCCGGTATCGCCCGCAGCTTGCTGTCCATTTCGTCAATCAGTTGGTCGCGGGTCAGGCCTTTGCGCCATTCTTCCTGCGGCTTCACGTCGATGAAAATCTCCGCCATGCTCAGTGTTTTAGGGTCGGTGCCGTCTTCCGGTTGACCGGCCTTGGACACGGCGGTGCGCACTTCGGGCACGGTGTTCAGGGCATTGCGCGCCAGCAACAAAATCTTGGAAGCCTCGACGCTGGAGACGCTGGACGGCATGTCGAAGTTGGCCCAGAAGGTGCCTTCGTTGAGTTCGGGTAAAAATTCAGACCCCAGCCGCGATGCCGCGCCCATGGCCAGTGCAAACACCGCCAGCGCAATCACCACCACGGTGCGGCGCCGCTCCAGCGCCCACAGCAGCACGGGTTCATAAATGCGCTTGCTGCTGGCCACAACGCGGTTGTCGCCGTGTGGGATTTTTTTGCGCAGCATCCAAAAAGCCAGCAAGGGCACCAGCGTTAGCGAGAAAATCAACGCGCCTATCAACGCCGTGGTCACGCTCAGCGCCATCGGCTGAAAGATGCGGCCTTCATGGCGTTGCAGCGCAAAAATAGGAATGTGCGCGGCAATGATGATCAGCATCGAGAACAGCGTTGGCCGACCGACTTCGCTGGCTGCGTCGATGATGACGTTGCGCCGCTCGGCGTTCGTCATGGCTTCTTTTCTTTCAGACAGCCGGTGCATGATGTTTTCAATCACGATCACCGCGCCGTCGACGATGATGCCGAAATCCATCGCGCCCAGGCTCAGCAAATTAGCCGGCACGCCCATGATTTTCAGGCCGAGAAAGGTCGACAGCAGGGCCAGCGGAATGATCACCACCACAGCCAGGCTGGCGCGAACGTTGGACAGAAACAAATACAACACCAGCGCCACCAACAGCGCACCTTCGACCAGATTCTTGAACACCGTGGTCAGGGTTTTGCTCATCAACCAAGTGCGGTCGTAGTAGGGCAAGATCTGCACGCCCTTCGGCAAGCCGCGGGCGTTGAGTTCGGCGATCTTGTCTTTGACGCCCTTCAGCACGACGCTCGGGTTTTCGCCTTTGCGCATGATGACGATGCCGGTGACGACGTCGTCGTCCTTGTCTTGGCCGACGATGCCGAGCCGCGGCACAGCACCAATCTTGACGTCGGCGATGTCGCGAATCAGGATCGGTGTGGTGCCGCGCGCCGCCACAACGATGCGGCCGATGTCGTCGGGTGACTGCAGCAAGCCAATGCCGCGGATGGCGAATTGCTGCTGACCTTGCGCGACATAACTGCCGCCGGCATTCGAATTGCCACGGCCCAATGCGTCCAGTAAGTTCTGAAAAGTGAGCTGGTAGGCGCGCAGTTTTTCAAGGTCTGGCTGGACTTCATACTGCTTGATAAAACCGCCCATACCGACCACGTCGGCGACGCCCGGCACTTGGCGCAGGGCGCGCTCAATCACCCAGTCTTGCTGTGTGCGCAGGTCGGTGGTATTTAGACCGTCGCCTTTGACCCGGTAGCGCATGACTTCACCGACCGGCGTGGCATTCGGCATCACATTGACTTGCGCGCCTGGCGGCACGTCAATCGTGTTCAGTCGCTCGTTGACTTGTTGGCGCGCGATGTTGACGTTGGCAGCATCGTCATAGGTGACGACGGTGAAAGACAGGCCGAACTGGGTGTGCGAGAAAACACGGATCGAGTTCGGCAAACCCGACAGGGCGATTTCGATCGGCAGCGTGACTTGTTTTTCAACCTCTTCGGCGGCGCGGCCGGGGTACAGTGCAATCACCGTGACCTGGGTGTCGGTGACGTCAGGGAACGCTTCGACCGACAAATTTTTGAAGGCGAAAACGCCCGCCATCACAAACAGCAGCGTGCCCAGAATGATGAACAGCGGCTGGTGCAGCGCGTAATGAATCAGGCGTTTCATGGTTTGGCTTCGTTCTTGGCATTGCGGAACTCGCGCGCCAGCAGCAGCATGTTGTCGCTGACGACTTGCTCGCCCGCCGCGACGCCACTGGAGACGACGGATTCGTGCGGACCTTGGTAGCTCAGCTGCACCTCGCGTGTTTCAAACACGCCGGGCTGGACTTGCACCAGCACCGTGTTTTTGGCGCCTTGCAAAGCGACGGAGCGGGAGGGCACCAGCACGCCGGGGCCGATGTTGCGTTGAATCCGTGCGGTCGCCAGCATCTCGGCCTTGAGCAAACGCCCCGGGTTCGCCACCAGACCGCGGACCTTGATGCTGCGGGTGATCGGGTCGATGTAGTCGGCGGCTGCAGTGACGCGACCTTCAAATTTTTGACCCGGCAACGTCGGCACGATCAGCTCGAACGAGGCACCGGGCCGCAGCGTAGCGACCTCGGATTCACGCGCATCAATCTGCACCCAGAGCGTGGTCGGGTCGGTCACCACAAAGAGCGGCGGCACACCGACGCCAGACTGGTCGGGCCGGACTTCTTGGCCCGGGTTCAGGTTGCGCTCAACCACCACGCCTTTGATGCTGGCGCTGAGGGCCAGCGCTTGGTTGACACTGCCGGCTTCGTGGCCACCATACATCCGCGTGCGGGCGTCGGCGCGCTGCACTTCGGCCAGCGCACGTGATGCATCGGCCTCGGCTTGGTCGAGGTCTTTGCGCGGCACGATGCCGGCGTCAAACAGCTCGCGCTGGCGTTGCAAAGCGTTGCCACTCAAACGGGCATCGGCGCGCGCTTTGGCGGTGTCGGCTTGGGCCATGCCGAAGTCGGGCGAGGCCAGTTGCGCCAGCACCGAACCGGCGTTCACGGCCTGCCCGACGTCGGCCTGAATCGCGCTCACGCGGCCAGCAAAAGCCGGGTAAATGCGTTGCGTGCGCTCCTCGTTCCAAACCATGCGCGCCGGCAGGTCGACTGTGATGGCTTGCGCCGACGTGGCGCTGACCAGACCGATCAAAGCCAGTTGCGGGTGGTTGGGCGCAAAGCGCAGTTGCTCACCTTGCAGGATCGGCGGTGGGGCTTTGGCCGGCGGTTCGACGGCCTCTTGGCAACCGGCCAAGACGAGCAGGCTCAAGAGAATAGGCAGGGCGCTGAGTGGTTTCACGGCGGGGTGTTGCATCAAGGTCAATCAGAAAGAAGGCTTCAAAATTCAGAGAGCGGGTGCTGCGCTGCGCAGTTGCCAAGCGGCCAAGCTGCGGGCGTGTTCTGCGCGGGTCGTGACGTCCTCCAGCAGGGCGGCGCGCAAGGTGCGGCGCGCGTCCAGCAGGTCGGTCAGTGGCATGGCGCCCTTGCTGTAAGCCAGCTCGGCCATGCTGGCGACTTGACGGGCCCGCGGCACGATGGCGTTTTGGTAAGTCAGGGCGCGCTCCGACGAAGCCCGCAAGTCTTGCTGCAGGCGGCGGTTGTCGAGCGCGGCCGACAAGCGTGTCTTGTCGAGCAGGTCTTGCGCTTGCGCCAACTGCGCGGTGGCGCGGCCTAACTCTCCTTGGTAGGCGTAGTTGCCGAACAGGCCGGCCAGCGGCATTTGCACACGAAATTCCAGCAGCCGATTCGAGGTGCCCGGGTAATGGTCGAAAGAGGTGCCAAGCGTGAGGTCGTTCTTGCGCAACGCTTCAGCGCTTTCCAGCACGGCTTGCGCCGCTTCAGCGCGTTGCACCGCAGCGCGCACATCGGGTCTGGCGTCGACTGGCGGCTCCGGCAGCTGCGGCATCAACAGGGCCGGCGCCGGCCACTCGGCTTGGGCGGCCAGCGCGCCGGTCAACTGCGTCACTTGTTTGAGCATCAGTTCGGCGCGGGCGCGTTCGGCTTGGGCGGCCAGCAGGTCGGCCTTGGCGCGTTGGGCTTCGATGTCGCTGCGGGCAGCGTCTTGTTGCGACACATCACCAGCGCCCAAACGCCGCTGCGCTGTCCGCGCCAATTCACCGGCGCTGAGTGCAATGGCTTGCACTTGCGTGATGCGCTCCTGTGCGGCCAGCAAATCGTAATAAGCGCCGGCGGTGGCCAACTGCTGTTGAATCAAGGCTTCGTCAAGGTCGGCTTGAGCGGCTTGGGCGGCGCGCTGTGCGCTG
Organism: Polaromonas sp.; assembly: GCA_013205645.1. Lineage (GTDB taxonomy): Bacteria > Pseudomonadota > Gammaproteobacteria > Burkholderiales > Burkholderiaceae_C > Polaromonas. The sequence continues at coordinate 5,109 of JABMMH010000302.1, forward strand.
CGGGTGCGCAGCTCGCGTTTGTTGCCGCGCTCCAAAGTCCAGTCGAAGCCGATCGATTTGTCGATGCGCTTGTCGCGCAAGGCGTTGCCGGGGCCAACGCCATTTTGCAGATCAATGGACGCGGCCTTCGCTGTCAGTGTCGGCGTTGGCGCGCGGTCAGCGCTCAGCACATCGGCGCGGGCGGCGTCAAAAGCACGTTGTGTCAGTGACACATCGAGGTTGTTGCGGGCGGCCAGCAGGGCTTGTTCCAGCGTGACCGCAATCTGCGGCGCGTTAGGTGCGTCAGGCGCTGCGGGGGCTTGCGCCCAGGCGGGCAGGGTCAGCGCCAAGCTTGCGTAAAAAAACCAGTGTTGTATGCTCATGCGCTGTTTATCTCACTGGCCTACTGACCGCTTCCTGACCGGAACCGTTGGTACAAATACGTAGCCACAAGCCTGACCCTGCCCAGATGCGAATACTGTTGATCGAAGACGACGCTGTCCTGCGGTCGCTGATGTTGCGCAGCCTGCGTGAGGCCGGCCATCGGGTTGATGAAGCCAGCTCCATTGAAGAAGCGAATCATTGGTGGCGCGTGCAGCCTTTTGACGCCGTGTTGCTAGACCTGAATCTGCCCTTGACCCGCCACGAACGCAGCGGCTTGGGCAATGGCTTGTCGGTGCTGCGTGAGGCGCGTGCCCGTGGCGACCGCACGCCGGTGTTGGTGTTGACGGCCCGTGACCGTACCGAAGAACGCATTGCCGGGCTGGACGCTGGCGCCGACGACTATCTGGGCAAACCCTTTGATCTGGCCGAAGTCGAAGCCCGACTGCGCGCCTTGGTGCGACGCGCACAAGGCGCTGATGACCGCGTTCAGCTGGGTCAGTTGGTGCTGGACCGCAAGGCCAGACGCTTCTTGCTCGCCGGCGAAACCTGGGACCTGCCAGCGCGTGAATTCGAAGTCTTGTGGGAGCTGTTGACGCCCCCCGGCCGTGTTGTCAGCAAGCGGCAGCTGGCCGACAAACTCTCGGAGGCTGACACCGCTTTGGGCGACAACGCGCTGGAGGCCTTCATCTCTCGGCTGCGTAAAAAATTAACGGGTTCCGGCGTCGGCATTCGCACCTTGCGCGGTTTGGGTTACGTGTTGGAAGAGTCGGTATGAGTCGGCCCCGGCCGTCGCTGCGGACTCGGCTGGCACAGCACGTGCTGGTGCCGCTGGTGATCACTTGGGCAGCGGGTACGGCGGTGACGTTGGCGCTGGCCAGTCACTTCACCGGCCAAGCTTTTGACCGCGCCTTGCTGGACGACGCCTACGCCTTGGCCGCGCACGTGACGCTGGGGCCGGTCGGCAAGCCGGGCTTGAATCTGTCGATTGACGACATGGGCACCTTGCTGTTTGACCAAAGTGAGTCCATGTTTTTTGCGGTCTATGGCGACGAAGGCCAGTTTGTGGGCGGTCATGCAGGATTGCGTCCGCCGGCCTTGCCAGCCGGCGTGATCTCGCAATTTTCGAACATGGTTTATCAGGGCCGTGAAATGCGCAGTGTCAGCCTGCACCGAACGGAGCCGGTGCAGGTCGAGATCGTCATGGCGCAAACCTCGGCCACGCGGAATCGCTTGTTGCACCGGATGTTGACGTATTCAGCAATACCGCAGGCCTTGTTGTTGATTTTTCTGGCCTGGTGGTTGCGCCGCAGCATCGGGCGCGACCTGGGTCCGCTGGCGACCTTGCAGCAAGCGCTGGGCAGGCGCGACGCCAGCGACCTTCGACCGGTGCCGGATGATGCGACCACCGACGTCAACTCCCGTGATGTAGACAACCTGCGCTTGGCCCTCAACTCCTTGCTGCTGCGGCTGAGCCGGAGCATTGATGCACAACGCGAATTTGCCGGCAACGTGGCGCACGAGTTGCGCACGCCGCTGGCCGGCATTCGAGCCCAGGCCAGTTACGCGCTGGCGCAAGCAACGCCGGCAGTTTGGCATGAGCAACTGCTGGGGATTGCCGCCGGCGAGCAGCGCGCCAGTCATTTGGTTGAGCAATTACTCGCCTTGGCGCGTGCCGATGAAGGCCGCGCTGCCTTGCAATTACAAGCTTTGCAGCTCGATGAATTGGTGCGCGATGTGGTCTTGCGCTTCATGCCCAAGGCTGACGCGGTGGGCGTGGATCTGGGCGCCGAAGGGCTTGAGCAGCCGACGACCGTGGTCGGTGATGTGGCCTTGGTCGAAGGCGTCTTGGGCAACCTGCTGAACAACGCGTTGCGTTATGCCCGTGGCCCCGACGCCCAAGTCACCGTCAGCGTCTTGGTGGAGGGCGGACAGACGGTGCTGCGGGTGGTTGACAACGGCCCCGGCATGAGCGCGCAAGACCTGTTGTTCTGGGGTGAACGCTGGGTCTTGGGCGAGGCCGGCCAGCGCTTAGGAGAAGGCTTCGGACTGGGCTTGGCTATCGTGCGGCGTTATGCCGAACTGCTGGGCGCCGAGTTCAGTCTGACGCCGGGCGCTGACGGCCGTGGTCTTTGCGCCAGCTTGCGCTTGAAGTCGCCCCCAGCCTGACGCGGGCAGCGCGTCAGCGACGCGTTTTTCAGCTCGTCAAGCGGGCCAAGGCTTCTTCGTATTTCGCGGCAGTCTTCAGCGCCACCTCTGGCGGCAGATGCGGCGCTGGTGGTGTCTTGTCCCAAGGCTTGCCGTTGATGCGCACGGCTTCCAGCCAGTCGCGCACAAACTGCTTGTCGTAGCTGGGTGGGTTTTGGCCGGCGGTGAAGGCTTGCTCATAACCCTCGATCGGCCAGTAGCGTGAGGAGTCGGGCGTCAGCACCTCGTCCATCAGGGTCAGCGTGCC
>JABMMH010000041.1 GCA_013205645.1 Polaromonas sp.
CCTGCCAAATTCTGGCCGACATCTTTACCTACATCGAACACCGTGGTTCGATCAAAGGCAAAACGGTGGCCTGGGTTGGCGACGGCAACAACATGGCCAACACGTGGTTGCAGGCCAGCGAGATCTTGGGCTTCAAAGTGCACCTGAGCACGCCGGGCGGCTACGAAGTGGACCAGTCGATTGCCGGTATCCGTTCAGCCGACAGCTACGCCGTCTTCAAAGACCCGATGCAAGCCTGCGCTGGCGCCGATTTGGTGACCACCGATGTCTGGACCAGCATGGGCTACGAGGCCGAAAACGAAGCCCGCAAAAAAGCCTTCGCCGACTGGTGTGTCGACAGCGACATGATGGCCGCCGCCAAACCCGATGCGCTGTTCATGCACTGCCTGCCGGCCCACCGCGGCGAAGAGGTCGAAGCCGACGTCATCGACGGGCCGCAGTCCGTGGTTTGGGACGAAGCCGAAAACCGCATGCATGTGCAAAAAGCCCTGATGGAATTTTTGCTGCTGGGCCGGCTGAGTTAGTTTTTAGCCGCGTCCGACGAACGGCATCTTGGTGGCCATCACGGTCATGAACTGCACGTTCGCTTCGGGCGGCAAACTGGCCATGTGAACCACAGCGTTGGCCACGTGCGCAACGTCCATCATGGCTTCAATGGCGATCTCGCCGTTGGCCTGCATGACACCCGTGGACATGCGTTGTGACAGCTCCGTCAGCGCATTGCCAATGTCGATCTGACCGCAAGCGATGTTGTACTTGCGGCCGTCCAGCGAGATGGATTTTGTCAGGCCGGTGATCGCGTGTTTGGTCGCCGTATAAGGCGCTGAATTCGGCCGCGGCGCATGGGCTGAAATCGAGCCGTTGTTGATGATCCGGCCGCCTTGCGGGCTTTGCGCTTTCATCACCCTGAAAGCTGCTTGCGCGCACAAGAATGAACCCGTCAGATTGATGCTGACGATGTTTTGCCATTGCTCGAAAGTCAGCTCTTCAAACCCCACAGACGGCAAACCCACACCGGCGTTGTTGAACAACACATCGACCCGGCCAAAGGTCTGGCGCGTCTGCTCAAACAGTGCCGTCACGGAATCAGGTTTGGAGACATCGGTCGGTACGGCCAGAACGTGATCAAAACCCAGCGCCTTGGCTTCAGCCGCCACAGCTTCAAGCGGCTCGATGCGACGGCCAGCCAGCGCGACGCTGTAACCGGCCTTGATCAAGGCCAACGACACCGCCCTACCAATCCCTGTGCCTGCGCCTGTGACCACCGCAACTTTGTTGTGTGAACTCATTTTTTCTCCTGATTTTTATGGATTAATTTTTTCGCAAACCTGAGACGATCTTACCGGCGCTGAAGGTAATTACCGGGTCGCTCTGGGTGCATTGATTGAGCTGCCTGAACTAGGTTGTCCGTACAACCACGGCACGTCCAGCAAGCGCTGACCGAGCAAGCGCAGCGACAAATCGCGGCCCAGCCGCAGCGGGCCCGTGGCGTGAAAAATTTTGCCGTTGCGCAAAGCTCTGGCCTGTACGCGAGCGTTGCGCTGCCAGCGCTGCAAGGCATAGTGGCGCAGCGCCAGCGGCAAATCAGCCAGCGGCCTGACAACGCCGGACAGGCAGCGACCAAGTTCGGCGGCATCTTCAATGGCCATGCCAGCACCTTGCGCTAAATATGGCCGCATCGGATGCGCGGCATCGCCCAGCAAAGCGACACGGCCGCTGGCCATTTGATCTGCGCTGTGCATCAGTGGCCGTTCGCACAGCGCCCATAAACGCCAGCTTGGCATAGCTTCAATCAAGGCCAACAAAGCCGGACATTGACCGGCCAGACCGGCCTGCACATCCGCCGCCAAACCAGCGTGATCCCAGTCTTCCATGTCGGCCGGTGGCTCGCCGTGCAAGATGACCACCACGTTCAACATGTCGCCAGCCCGCACCGGGTAGCTCACCACGTGCAAACGCGGCCCCAACCAGACAGTGACTTGCTGGCTGCGCAAGGACAAGGGCAAATCAGTTTGACGCACCAGTGCGCGATAAGCCAGATGCCCAGTCGGCTGCGGCGCGCCATCGGCCAAGACCTGCTTGCGCACAGCGCTCCACAAACCATCGGCGCCAATCAGCACATCACCTTCAACGCGGTGGCCATCAGCCCAAGCGACTTGCACGCCTTCTGGCGTGTTGGTGAAGCCGGCCACGGGCGCATTCAAATTCAGATGAACCTCGCCACGACCCGACACGCTGGCCAGCAACAAAGCGTGCAGGTCGCCGCGGTGCAGCGTCGCGTAGGGTGCGCCGTAGCGTTCAGTGCAGCGACTGCCCAAAGGCAAGCTGCCGAGTTCATGGCCCTTGGACGCACTGCGCACGCTGAGTTGTTCTGGGAAAGCCGCCACTTGGCTCAGCGCCCGGCCCAAGCCCCAGCCTTGCAGCAGGCGAGTCGCATTCGGCCCCAGCTGAATACCGGCACCGACTTCAGAAAAAGCCTCGGCCTGCTCATACAAGCGAACTTCCCAACCCGCCCGAGCAGCCGCTAAAGCGGCCGCCATCGCGCCGATGCCGCCCCCGGCAATCAGGGCTTGCCGGGTCATGGCTGAGCGCGCGGCGTCATGCTGCGAGCAGCTGCCGGAGTACGAAGGGAAGAATACCGCCGTGGCGGTAGTAGTCCACTTCAATAGGGGTGTCGATACGCAAAATCAGCTCCAATTTTTGCTGCGAACCATCGGCTCGCGTGATCACTAATTTGGCACGGCTCTGAGGCTTCAAATCAGGGTCCGGCAACACATCAATCACTTCGTTGCCGGTCAGCCCCAAGGTCTGCCAAGAGTCGCCTGGGCAGAACTGTAACGGCAAAACGCCCATGCCGACCAAATTACTGCGGTGAATTCGCTCAAAACTACCCGCAATGACAGCACCCACGCCCAACAGTTGCGTGCCCTTGGCGGCCCAGTCACGCGACGATCCTGTGCCGTATTCTTCGCCGGCAAAAATCACGGTGGAGGCGCCGGCGGCAAGGTACTTCATGGCCGCGTCATAAATGGCCATTTTTTGACCCAATTCAGAGCCCGGCTGTTGGAACAACGTGACGCCGCCCTCTTCGCGTGAACCGTCTGCGCCCTGCGGGATCATCAGATTCTTAATGCGCACGTTGGCAAAGGTGCCGCGCATCATGACTTCATGGTTGCCGCGGCGCGAACCGTAGCTGTTGAAGTCGGCCTTGCGAACACCGTTCTCAAGCAGCCATTGACCGGCGGGTGAGTTCTCCTGAATAGCGCCCGCTGGCGAAATGTGGTCGGTGGTGATCGAGTCGCCAAACAAGGCCATGATGCGCGAGCCCTTGACCGACACCGGGGTGTCTGACTTCGCATCAGCCGGGTCCATGACGAAGTCATCGAAAAACGGCGGCTCGGCAATGTAGGTGCTGTCCGGCCAGCTATAAGCCTTGCCGGTAGCGCCCTGAACCTGCTCCCAGAGTTGACCCGGATCGGCTTTGATCTTGGCGTAATTGCTGCGGTAGGCCTCGCCGTTCATGGCGAACTTCATGAGGGCGTGAATCTCTTCACTGGTCGGCCAGATATCGCGCAGGTACACATTTTTTCCGCCTGTGCCCTGCCCCACCGGCTCAGTCACGAGGTCGCGCAGCACGGTGCCGGCAATGGCGTAGGCCACCACCAAGGGCGGGCTGGCCAAAAAGTTCGCTTTGATGTTCGGGTGAATGCGGGCCTCAAAATTTCGGTTCCCCGACAGCACAGCAGCGCAGATCAAATCACTCTCGGCAATGGCCTCGTTGATCTCAGACGTCAAATCGCCCGAGTTGCCGATGCAGGTGGTGCAACCGTAGCCGGCCAGCGCAAAACCGAGCTGCTCAAGGTAGGGCATGAGGCCGGTTTGCGTCAGGTAATCGGTGACGATGCGTGAGCCCGGCGCCAGCGAGGTCTTGATGTGCGGCTGCACTGTCAGTCCGGCTTCCACGGCTTTTTTGGCCAGCAGCCCGGCCGCCAACAGCACGCTAGGGTTCGAGGTATTGGTGCAACTGGTGATGGCGGCAATCAACACGTCGCCGTTGCCAATGGTGATGTCATTTCGCAGCGCTGCCGTCGTTGGCGCCAGCGACTTAGCCGTCTCAAGAGTTGGCCGATTGGCCTCCATCTCGGCAACAAAACGCGGGCCACCGGCAGGCACCGGCGGGCTCACCGGCGCAGCGTCTAAGGGCCCCGCATCGCTGCGTTGCAACAAGACGCGGGTTTCCAGCAGCGCCGCATCTTGGTTGAAGCCGTTGGCTGCCACAGGCTGGCTGAACAGCGACGAAAACTGCTGCTTCACGTTGCCCAGCTCGATCCGGTCTTGTGGTCGTTTCGGGCCGGCCAAGCTCGGCGTCACGTCATCCAAGTTGAGCGTGACCACTTGCGAGTAATCGATCTCTCCGGCCAAGGGCACACCGAACAGTTCTTGTGCCCGAAAGTAAGCCTCGAAGGTCTCAATTTCTGCTGCTGTCCGGCCGGTGCCACGAAAGTAATCCAACGTTTTGTCATCGACCGGGAAGAAGCCCATGGTCGCACCGTACTCGGGCGCCATGTTGGCCAGCGTCGCGCGGTCGGGCGCACTCAGCGTGCGTGTGCCTTCGCCAAAGAATTCAACGAACTTACCGACCACTTTTTCGCGGCGCAAAGCCTCTGTGACCCGCAGCACCAAATCGGTGGTTGTCACGCCTTCGCGCAAGCGACCGGTGATCTCAAAGCCGACCACATCAGGCGTCAGCATGTAGACCGGCTGACCCAACATGGCGGCTTCGGCTTCAATACCGCCAACACCCCAACCGACGACGCCAAGGCCGTTGATCATGGTCGTGTGGCTGTCCGTGCCGACCAGTGAATCGGGGTAATAAACGGCATCAGCATCAGCGCCGCTGCGGTGCACACCGCGCGCCAGATACTCCAGATTGATCTGGTGGACGATGCCAAAGCCCGGCGGCACCACGCCGAAAGTGTCAAACGCCTGCATGCCCCATTTGAGGAACTCGTAGCGCTCACGGTTGCGCTGAAATTCAAGCTTCATGTTCAGGTCGATCGAGTTCTTGGCGCCGTAGTGGTCGACCATCACCGAGTGGTCAACCACGAGGTCCACCGGCACCATCGGTTCAATGCGCTTTGGGTCTTTGCCCAGCCTGACAGCGGTGCTGCGCATGGCGGCCAAGTCGGCCAGCAAAGGCACACCGGTGAAGTCCTGCAGCAACACACGGGCGACGACGAAAGGGATTTCTTCGGTGCGCTCAGCTTGGGGCTTCCAGTTGGCAAGTTGGGCCACGTGTTCCGGCGTGATCTTGTCATTGTCACAATGACGCAGCACCGACTCCAGCACGATGCGAATCGACATCGGCAAACGCTTGATGGTCGGAAACTGGCGCGTCAGCTCTGGCAAGGAATAAAAGCGTCCGTTGGTGCCAGAACTCGTTTTAAAAGTCTGCAGCGTTGAAGCGAACTCAGGGGATGATGCGGGCAATTGAGACATGGTGAAGTCCTTCTTGAAATTCAATGAAAAGGTCCAAAAGACCATACATCATTTTGGCAGGCGAAGGTTCTACAAACGCAGCTATTACGCATGGCCTCATCTGGCGACGGACATTGCAGCGGCTTTGTCGGCAAAGGATGACAAGCCTTTGCGACGAAGGCTACAGGTTTATATTCAAGTCTTTAACTCATGACGGCAAGCCAACCAGATGCCTTTTAGCAACACACCAAAAACCGACGCCAAGCCCGAGCCAACTGCTGCGGCCGAGACGGCTGCTGACAGCCCGGAACTTGCGCAAGATCCTGCCGAAGACGACAAGGCGCCGCGTTACCTGAAAGAAAACGACACGGCGATCGCCTTGGCTTGGCGCGTCGTGCTCGGACGCTACCGCGCCATCTGCGACAAGGCCAGTCGCAACTTCATGCGCCGCACCTTGCGTATCGGTATTTCAGCGCGCATTTTTCATCCGGAGCCGGGCGGCGTCGGGCTGCGCAGCAAGAACTTGCAGTACTTAGAAGAGTCGATCGCGCAGTGGGTCATGTCGCGCGACGTGCTGGTGTTCATGATTCCAACCGTCAATACCGGCGGCTTGTTGCACCCCAGCAATATCACGCTACGCCATTACGCGCGTCACCTAGACGGCTTGGTATTGCAAGGCGGGGCCGATGTGTCACCGCAGTCGTATTCGCAGTCGCCGACACAGCCGGAATGGGGCGGCGATCGTGCCCGCGACGTCTATGAGCTGGAGCTGTTGCATGAATTTGTCGATGCCGGAAAACCGGTGCTTGGCATTTGCCGCGGCTGCCAGTTGATCAACGTCGCTTTTGGCGGCACGCTGTACCAAGATATCGCGACCGAAGCCCCGGCCGCCAACGCGCATGTCAACGCACAATATGACCAGCTGCACCATTCGATCAATTTTGCCAAGGGCTCATCGCTGGGAGCGTTGTACCCCAAGCTGAGCGAGGCGTTGGTCAATTCGATCCACCATCAGGCGGTCAAGGATCTGGGCCGTGACATCACGGTCGAAGCGCGCTCGCATAGCGACAACATCATCGAAGCGATTCGCTACCAAAAAGCCAATTTCGTCATGGGCTTGCAGTGGCACCCGGAATTCCATTCAGCCGGCAGCACGGAATTGCTCGACTGCACGCCGATTCTGGACCAATTCTTGCGCGCTGCGCGTGAAACGCGGTTTTAAACACTAGGCCATCGCTTCGCCGCGAAAAGCTCGAATCGCCGCATCGACCATGCCTTCGGTGCTGCCTTGGCATTGGTACTGGCTGCGCAGATAGTGGGCATGGCTGCCATTCGTCGCCGCATCCATCAGGTGCTGCAGGCCGGCGCTGCTGCCGAGCGCCTCGCCATGCGGTGCCATCTGCCGCAGGGTGCTGAGGATGTCTTCGCGCAGCGATGTCGTTGCATAGGTTTTCGGGTGCGTGATCACGCCGTCGAGGCCGAAGCGGCACGCCTGAAAGCGGTTGTAGCTGTAGACCAAGTAATCATCTTCGACGGGCGGCTCCTCGCGCCGTTCCAGCAAGTGGCGGCACAGCGCCTGCAGATACGCGGCCAACGCTGCGGCGCGTTCGACCGTCAAGGGCGTGTCACAGACGCGCAATTCAATGGTGCCGAATTCCGGCTTAGGCCGAATATCCCAGTAAAAATCCTTCATGCTTTTGACGATGCTGGTCTTTTCCATCTTGGCGAAATAGACGTTGGCAAACTCATCCCAGCTCAAGGTGAATGGCGCGCGCCCGCTCATCGGAAAAGCAAACACCGAGTTGAGCCGGGCCGAATCGAATTGCGTGTCGCGCCCCTGCACGAACGGCGACGACGCAGACAGCGCGATGAAGTGCGGCACGTAGCGGTTCAGTGCATGCAGCAAGAACATCGCGTCGTCGCCCGAGGCGCAACCGATGTGCACGTGCTGGCCAAAAATCGTGAACTGTTTCGCCAAGTAACCGTAGAGTGCCGACAGTTCTTGGAAGCGCGGTCCAGAAAATATTTTTTGTGATGACCATTGCTGAAAAGGATGCGTACCGCCACCGCAAATACCGATGTTGAGCCGGTCGCCCGCTTGCACCAGTGTGTCGCGGATGTCTTGTAATTGCGCCAGCAACAACGCGTGCTGCGTGTGCACACTCGAATTGATTTCGATCATGCTCTCGGTCATCTCGGGCGTGACGTTACCGGGAAAGGGTTTGCGCTCCAGCAAGTGCAGCAAGTCCGGGCTGGCATCAGCCAAATCAAAGTCAGACAAGTTGACCAATTGCAATTCAAGTTCGACGCCAAAGGTCAGCGCGACCGATTGGGCGAAGGGTTCGAGTGCCATCTATTGAACCCCTTTCTGCTGGGTTTCTCGGGCCCAAACCAGTGCGCGCTGGAACACGATCGGTCCGGCAACTTCCAGGATCAAGGTCACGGCCGCCAGCGCCATCAATTCGTGACCGAGGTCGACACCGCTCTGCCGGGCATGCTCGAGCAACAAGATGATGAAGGCCGAGACCGGCGTCAGCGCCAGACCGGTCAGCGCGCCCTTGCGCCACGAAATGCCGCTGACGTGCGAGAACGCGGTCACGCTGGCAACCTTGGTGATGAAGCGCGCACCAATCACCAGCAGCGCCAAGCCCGTGCCGGCCGCCAGGGTGGGCCATTGCATGGTCGAGGCGGCGAAGACAAACAGCAGCACCGTCAGCAATTCGCCCAGTGCGCCAAAATTGCGCTGCGTCTTGCTGAAGGCAACGCGCCGATGCCGCGCGACCAAACCAAAGGCCAGCGTGGCCAGCAAGGGCGACAGGCTGGTGCTGTAGGTTAGCGCGACCAGCAGGATGACCGACAGCGCGAAGGCGACGGTGGCGTCTTGAGCCATGTTGCCTAGTTTGCGCAGCATCGCCGGCACGCCGACGCCGAACAGCGCACCGACACCGGCCGAGGTCAGCAGCACGGCCAAGCTGCGACTGCTGGCACCCAGCCAGTCGCCCGAGCTGTGAAAAATCCACAGGCCAACAACGACGTTGAAGGTGAAGGCGGCCAGCACGCAATTGATCGCCGTCAGGTGCAGCACGCGCTCGGTCACTTGGCCCGAACTGCGCTCTTCGTTGATGACGCGCAGCACGGTGGCCGGCGACGATGACATCGCCAGCGCGGCCAGCAGCAGCGCATTCATCGACGTCACGCCAAACTGGCTGGCGATCAGGTAGACAACAGCAAAGGTGCCGAAGGCTTCGACCAGGCCCGTCACAAGCAACCACGGGTTGTTGCGCAGCCAGCGCAGATTGATGCGGTAACCCATCTCGAACAGGATCAGACCCAGCGCGACGTCGGCCATCAGCAGCATCGTCGCGCTGCCCGATTGCGGCAGCACGCCGATGCTGCTCTGGGCCAACACGAAGCCGACCAGCCCGTAAAAGCTGATTCTGGGCAAGCCGGTCCAGCGGTGGCCAAACTCACCGGCGACCCAGGCGACAGCGATGGCAAAAGGCCAAGACAAATCGGCCAGAATCGTTAACAGTGATGGCACAGGCGCGTCGTCCTTCCTTCGATATAAAAACCTTAAGTAACCGCCAACGGCAGGAGTTCCGGCAATACGCCCTCGGGCAAGGGATATTGGTCGACGTTCAGACACATGCTGACCAGCGTGTAATAACTCATGGCGGCCATCAGATCGACCACACCTTGTTCACCAACTTGCGTTAACAGCGCCGCATAGGTAGCGTCACTGACTTGCCGGGTCTGAATCAGCTCATGACAAAAAGCATGCACCGACACCAGCGGTTCCGACAAAGGCGCCGGCGTTTGACCCAGCGCAATGGCTTGGATCAGGCTTTCATCGAGGCCGGCGTCAAGCGCCATTTTGCGGTGCGCCCACCAGACAAACTGGCTACTCCAAAAGCGCGCGATCATCAAAATCGCCAGCTCGTTGAGCATCAAAGGCAGCGACGATTCGAAGCGCGTGTGCACGCCAAACTGCTGCGCCAATTGCCCCAAGGCGGGACTGCGCAACAAGACGTTGTACGGCCCCTGCATGGAGCCACGTTTGCCGCCGAGCACGCTCTGCGTCATCTGCTGCTGGGCTGGCGTCATCTCTGGCCAAGTCAGCGGCGCAAAGCGCTTGCCGCGCAACTGAAATTCGGGAATGGTGTTGTCAGTGGTCATTAAACGGGCCTGTCGCCTTGCAGCGTGATGCGGTGCATCACTCGCCGAAAGCCATGGTAATCATTCACCGGGTTGTGCTGAGCGCAGCGGTTGTCCCAGAAGGCGATGGCGTTCAGCTCCCAGGCAAAGCGGCAGGTGAACTCCGGCTTGATTTGGTGTTGAAACAAAAATTGCAACAAGGGCGCGCTTTCTTCGTCGGTCATGCCTTTGATGCCCGCTGTGTGCGCGACGTTGACAAACAAGGCTTTTTGCCCAGTTTCAGGGTGCGTGCGCACCACCGGGTGCTCGGCCAAGTAAGACTTGGGTGCGGCCTCTTTGCCGTCTGTCTTGATCCGGTCTTCGCGTGTTTTAGAAACATCGGCCTTGGCTGAACTGCTGATGCCGACAAGGCCCTCCAGCAGATTTTTCATGGTGGTCGACAAGGACTCATAGGCCAGACATTGGTTGGCAAACAGGGTGTCACCGCCGTAGGGCGGGACTTCCAGTGACAGCAACATAGAGCCCATTGGCGGCACTTCTAGATAAGTCGTGTCTGAATGCCAGATGCCGCCAAAGTTAACTTTTTCGTGCTCGAGTTTTTTGACTTCGATGATCTGCGGAAAGCCCTCCAGCCCCTTGACGAAGGGATACTCGATCGGCTCGCCCATGGCTTTGGCGAAGTCCAGAAACTGCTGCGGTGTCAATTTTTGCTGACGCAAGAAAATAACCTTGTGCTGCAAAAAAACTTGGCGAATGTCGGCCGCCAGCGCGGTTGACATGCCTAACGACAAATCGACGCCAGAGATCACCGCCCCGAGGGCGCCAGCGATAGGATGGATGTTCATGCGTGTGACTTTCAGTCTGCCGTCGCACCAGAGGTCTTGACGACAGCCGCCCAGCGCTGAATATCATCGTGCAAGACAGCGCCAAAGGCCTGCGGCGTGCTGGCGTAAGGCTCAGCGCCCAAGGTGGCGAACTTCACCAAGGTGTCTTTATCTTGCAAAATTTTATTGACGTCTTCATTGATTTGACGCACCACCGCTGGTGGCATGCCTTTCGGGCCGAACAGACCGAACCATGGGCTGATGACGAAATTCGGGTAACCAGATTCAGAAATCGTCGGCATGTCCTTGAAGGCTTGCGCGCGTTTCGCACCCGTCACGCCCAGACCTTTGACGGTACCGGCTCGAATGTGCTGGGCCACCGAAGGCAAGCTGGTGAAGACCAGCTGAATCTGACCAGACAACAAATCGGTCAAGGCCGGTGCGGCTCCTTTGTAAGGAACATGCTGCATTTTGGTCTGCACTTCGGCACTGAACATTTCACCCAGCAGATGGTTCACTGAGCCATTGCCAGCAGAGCCAAAAGAGATCGGATTTTTCGCCGCATAAGCGGCTAATTCACGGACAGTGTTGACCGGCAGTGAACCCGTCACAACCGCTACAAATGGCACATTGGCCAAGGTGGCGACGGGGGTGAAATCGGCTTCTGGGTCAAACGGCAGCTTTTTGTAAATGCTGACATTGATGGCGTGCGAGCCCACATAAGACATCAGCAAGGTGTGGCCGTCACCGGGCGCTTTGGCGACCACGTCCATGCCGATGTTGCCGCCCGCACCGGCGCGGTTGTCAATCACCACCGGCTGACCCCACTTCTCCGACAACTTTTGGCCAACAATGCGCGCCAAGGCATCGGACGCACCGCCCGGCGTTTGCGGCACCACGATGCGCACTGGTTTGGTCGGAAAGGTCTGCGCTTGTGACAGCACAGTAGTGAGGGCCAACAAAGCGGCGCAGGTGATATTTTTTATGGTCATTCGTGTCTCCAAAATACGGAACGCTCATTATGAGCGGGAACGAAAAAGCCCTCATTTTTCAACGAGGGCTTTTTCGGACTGGGCGCGAACCCAGCGTTAGAAAATCAACCGATTCAGCTGACTGTTTCAGCGACGTCCGTGTAGTCCTTGACCTGGTCGAAGTTCAGGTACTTGTAGACCGTGCTGCCAGCATCCTTCAGAACGCCCATGTCGTCCATGTACTCGGCTTTGGTCGGGATGCGACCGAGCTTGGAGGTGATGGCCGCGAGTTCGGCGGAGCCCAAATAGACAAAGGTGTTTTTGCCCAGACGGTTCGGGAAGTTACGCGTTGACGTTGACAGCACCGTGGCGCCTTCTTTGACCTGCGCCTGGTTGCCCATGCACAAGCTGCAACCGGGCATTTCCATGCGGGCACCAGCAGCGCCAAGCACACCGTAATGGCCTTCTTCGCTGAGTTGCTTGGCGTCCATTTTGGTCGGCGGCGCCATCCACAACTTGACCGGGATATCGCGCTTGTTTTCGAGCAGTTTGGAGGCTGCGCGGAAATGGCCGATGTTGGTCATGCAGCTGCCGATGAAGACTTCGTCGATCTTGGTGCCGGCGACTTCTGACAGTGTTTTCACGTCATCCGGATCATTCGGGCAGGCCAAGATAGGCTCATGGATTTCGGCCAGATCAATCTCGATCACCGCAGCGTACTCAGCATCCGGGTCAGCCTTCAAAAGCTGTGGATCGGCCAGCCAGGCTTCCATGGCTGCGATACGGCGCTTGATGGTGCGGACATCTGAATAACCCGTCGCGATCATCCACTTCAACATGGTGATGTTGCTGGTGATGTACTCGATGATCGGCTCTTTGTTCAGATGCACGGTGCAACCGCCCGCACTGCGTTCAGCCGACGAGTCGCTCAACTCAAAAGCCTGCTCCACTTTCAGATCAGGCAACCCTTCGATCTCCAGAATGCGACCGGAGAACACATTGATTTTGCCCTGCTTGGCCACGGTCAACAGACCGGCCTTGATGGCGTACAGCGGAATCGCGCTGACCAGATCGCGCAACGTGACGCCGGGCTGCATCGTGCCTTTGAAGCGCACCAGCACACTCTCAGGCATGTCCAACGGCATGACGCCAGTGGCGGCACCAAAGGCGACCAGACCGGAACCCGCTGGGAAGCTGATACCGATAGGGAAACGCGTGTGGCTGTCGCCGCCGGTGCCGACCGTGTCAGGCAGCAGCATGCGGTTCAACCAGCTGTGAATGATGCCGTCGCCCGGGCGCAGCGAGATGCCGCCACGGGTGGTGATGAACTCTGGCAGTTCATGGTGCATCTTGACGTCAACCGGCTTGGGATAAGCCGCCGTGTGGCAGAACGACTGCATGACGAGGTCTGAGCTGAAGCCTAGGCAAGCCAAGTCTTTGAGTTCGTCGCGGGTCATTGGGCCGGTGGTGTCTTGCGTGCCGACCGAGGTCATTTTTGGCTCGCAATAGGTGCCGGGGCGAACGCCCTTGCCTTCTGGCAAACCGACCGAGCGACCGACCATTTTTTGCGCCAACGTGTAACCACGGCCGCTGTCGACGGGGTCTTGCGGCAAGCGGAACACGGTCGACGCAGGCAGACCCAGCGCAGCGCGGGCTTTGGACGTCAGACCACGGCCGACGATCAGGGGAATACGGCCACCAGCGCGCACTTCGTCAAACAGCACATCGCTTTTGAAGGTGAACTCGCCAATCACTTGGCCGTCTTTGAGGACTTTGCCGTCGTAAGGACGCAGCTCAATCACATCGCCCATGGCCATTTGGCTGACATCGACTTCGATCGGCAAGGCGCCCGAGTCTTCCATGGTGTTGTAGAAAATCGGGGCAATCTTGCTGCCCAGACAAACACCGCCAAAGCGCTTGTTCGGCACAAACGGAATGTCTTGGCCAGTCCACCACAGAACCGAGTTGGTGGCAGATTTGCGGGAAGAACCGGTGCCAACGACGTCGCCGACGTAAGCCACCAGATGGCCTTTGGCCTTGAGTTCTTCAATGAACTTGACCGGGCCGCGCTTGCCGTCTTCTTCAGGCGTGATGCCGGGACGGGCGTTTTTGTGCATGGCCAAGGCGTGCAGCGGAATGTCGGGGCGACTCCAAGCGTCGGGGGCCGGCGACAAGTCGTCGGTGTTGATCTCGCCAGCGCATTTGAAAACCGTCAGCTGGATCGACTTGGCCACTTCTGGGCGGCTGGTGAACCACTCGGCGTCGGCCCAGCTTTGCAGCACGGCCTGGGCGTGAGCGTTGCCCTTTTCAGACTTTTCTTGCACATCATGGAACTGGTCGAACATCAACAGCGTTGACTTCAAGCCGGTGGCGGCTTGTTCTGCGACTGCCGCATCGGCGTCGTCCAGCAAGTCGATCATCGGGCTGATGTTGTAGCCACCGAGCATCGTGCCCAGCAACTGGGTCGCGTGCACGCGTGAGATCACAGCGCATTTTTCAGTGCCGTAAGCCACAGCGGCCAAATAGCTCGCCTTGACTTTGGCGGCATCGTCCACACCAGCCGGCACGCGGTAAGTGATCAGGTCGGCCAGCGTTTTTTCTTCGCCTTTGCTTGGGTTTTTGAGCAATTCGATGAGCTCACCGGTTTGCTTGGCGGTCAACGGCAACGGGGGAATACCCAGAGCGGAACGCTCGGCAACATGGGCGCGGTAGGTGGTCAGAAAATCGGACACTGTTTTTCTCCTGTCGTACAAAAATAAGGGTGGGCAAAAAAGAAAACTAAAAAATCAATCCAGCAATCCCGGCGCCGGTTTGTCACGCATGGTTTGGGCGACGGTCAATTGCGCCGGACTCATGCATTCGTCGGCCATGCGCTGGCCGGCTTTCTGGTTCATTAACATCGACTTGTTGGACAACTGCAACCAGACGGCGCCGGCTTTGGGATCTTCCAGCCGGATCGCACCCGTGGACGAGATAACCGGGAACATGCGGTAGCGAAAATTCTTGCCCTGAACATTGAAATAACCCGGCGACTGCGGGTCATTGGTCAGCGTCACTGAGGCACCCAGCTCGCAACGCAACACGCCGGTATGGACTTGCTCCGCAATGGCCAGTTCCATCGGCTCCAGCGCCGCTTCTGCGGCCATGATGCCGGTGGCCATCTGGTTGGCGGTGCTTCTGATGTCTGTTCGGCTGACACTTGGCTTGGCCTTGGCTACAGCGGCTTTTTTAGCGGCGGGTTGATCCGTGGACTGAGCCAGCACGGCAGGGGCGGCAAGCCAAACGCAAGCCGCCAAGAAAGTGGGCAAGAGCAGATTTTTCATGAGCGACAGCCTATACCTTGTGGGGCATCACGGGCTTCAGGAAATACCCCTGCGTCTCAAGGGGTAAGACGACACCCGTCTGGTGGCCGCGCTCCAGCACTTGCCAGTAATAGCGGTAACTGGCACGGTCGTGCAGCTTGCCGTGGAAACTAATAGGCGCCCATTGCGCCTGGTCGGCGGTAGCAATCAACTCGGCGGCAAATTCAATCTCGGCCTGCTGTGGCGCGAAAGCCGCCAAAATAGGTCGAATTTGACTCGGGTGAATGCTCCACATGCGGGTGTAGCCCAACTCGCGGCTGGCCCGCAGCGCAGCGCTTTGCATGGCTGCAACATCACTGAATTCGGTGACGACGCAATGCGACGGCACTTTACCGTAGGCATGGCAAGCCGAGGCGATCTCCAACTTGGCGCGCAGCACCAAGGGATGACTGAACTGACCGCTGCTGCCCATGGCATCAGCCGGAACAGCGCCGTTGTGGCTAGAGACAAAATCCATCAAGCCAAAGCTGATCGATTGAACCCGTGGATGCGCCGCCAATTCAAAGGCGTTGTGCACCGCCCGTGGCGACTCAACCAGCACATGCAATGGCAATGCCAACGCGGCACCACCGATCGCCGCCAAGGCTTTTTCCACCTTCAGCAAATCAGCCGCCGACTCCACTTTCGGAATCATCACATGACTCAGGCGATGGCCGGCTTGACTGACGATGCTGGCGATGTCGGCCTCAAAAGCGGGGTGGTCCAGCGCATGCACGCGAACCGCCACGCGGGCCTCGGGAGCAGCAGCCAGCAGCAAGGACACCACCAAGGCGGCGTGATCCGCCTCACCGCCCACGGGTGCGCCGTCTTCGCAGTCCAGCGTCACGTCAAAAACGCAAGCGCCAAATTCCTCGTGCATGTCGGCCTGCAATTGCAGGCTTTTGCGCATGCGCGGCTCAACGCCGCTGTAGTGATCGCACACCGGCAACGTGCCGGCGGCGGCTTGAGCACCTAAAAGAACGTCGCGCGGATGTTGCATGCTGAGTTGCCCAACCGGCTCACAGCAGGTGAGCAACGCCAGCTTGTTCGTCTTGCAGTTCTTTGAGTGTTTTGTTGATGCACTCTTGGCTGAAGGCGTCGATCTCCAGACCTTCGACAAGCGTGTACTCACCGCCAGCCGTAGTCACTGGAAAGCCAAACATGGTGTCTTTCGGGATGCCGTACTGGCCATCCGATGGAATGCCCATGGTCACCCATTTGCCATTGCTGCCCAGCGCCCAATCGCGCATGTGGTCAATCGCGGCATTGGCGGCCGAGGCGGCAGACGACAGGCCGCGCGCTTCAATGATGGCCGCGCCGCGCTTGCCAACGGTTGGCAAGAAGACTTCAGCATTCCAGACTTGGTCGTTGATCAGGTCTTTGACCGCTTTGCCGTTGACCGTGGCGAAACGGTAGTCCGCATACATGGTCGGCGAGTGGTTGCCCCAGACGGTGAGCTTTTCGATGTCAGCCACTTGGGTGCCGGTCTTGGCAGCGATCTGGCTCAGTGCGCGGTTGTGATCCAAGCGCAGCATGGCGGTGAAGTTCTTGCGCGGCAGGTCTGGCGCGCTCTTCATGGCGATGTAAGCGTTGGTGTTGGCCGGGTTGCCGACGACCAGCACTTTGACATTGCGGCTGGCCACAGCGTTCAGGGCTTTGCCCTGAGCGGTGAAAATTTGGCCGTTGATGGCCAGCAACTCAGCGCGCTCCATGCCGGCTTTGCGCGGCATCGAACCGACCAGCAAAGCGTAATCAGTGTCTTTGAAAGCGGTCATCGGGTCGCTGTGGGCTTCCATGCCGACGAGCAACGGGAAGGCGCAGTCTTCCAATTCCATCATGACGCCCTTGAGCGCCTTCTGTGGGCCTTCGAAAGGCACTTCGAGCAATTGCAAAATGATCGGCTGGTCTTTGCCCAGCATCTCACCAGAGGCAATTCGGAACAACAAGGCGTAACCAATTTGGCCGGCAGCACCAGTGACGGCAACACGGACGGGTTTTTTGCTCATGACGAAACTCCAGGAAGGTTGTGAATCAAATTTTGGAAGGCTGCCGATTTGGCAGGGCCACGGTCTGGCACAGCCTCGGAGTTTACGCGGGAAAACCCCTGCTCGTCAATTTGTCTTATGTCTTATATAAGATATCATTTGCTGCTCTTTCAAGACTGCCATGCCGATCACTTCAAACGCTCCCATCGAAACCCTGCCGCTGACATCCGAGCTCAGCGCAGGCCCGGGGGGAACGCCTGCTTTCAGCCCGTTGTACCAACAGATCAAGGTGCTCATATTGCAGAGCCTGCAAGGCGGCGAATGGAAGCCCGGCGAAGCCATCCCCAGCGAGATGGACTTGGCTGTGCGCTTTCGCGTCAGCCAAGGCACGGTGCGCAAAGCCATCGACGAGCTGGCGGCTGACAACCTGCTGGTGCGGCGCCAAGGCAAAGGCACTTTTGTCGCCACCCACGCCGCCCAGCATGTTCAATACCGCTTTTTGCGGCTGCTGCCCGACAACGGCGACACCACCAGCGAAGGCCCGGCCGAACGCCGCATCATTGACTGCAAGCGGCAACGCGCGCCGGCCGACATCGCCCGCGCGCTGGGATTGCGCAGCGGCGACGCCGTGCTGCAGGTGCGGCGGGTGCTGGCGTTTCAGGGCGTGCCGACCATTCTGGAAGACCTCTGGCTGCCGGCCGCACCCTTCAAAGGGCTGACCGCCGAACGGCTCGACACTTACCGCGGCCCGATGTACGCCCTGTTTGAAACCGAGTTTGGCGTGCGCATGGTGCGCGCGGAAGAAAAAATCCGGGCGCTGGCTGCCACCGCACCCGCCACCGACATCTTGGACGTCCCAGTAGGCGCTCCGCTGTTGAGTGTGGAGCGCATCGCCTACACCTATAACGACCTGCCGATCGAAGTGCGGCGCGGCCTGTACCGCACCGACACGCACCACTACCAAAACGCTTTAAGCTGAAACTTGGCCCACATGACGCTAGCCTGCCGCCACCTGTTGCTGATTTTGGGCGACCAACTCGACCAAGATTCCTCCGTTTTTGACGGCATGGACCCTGCGCTGGACGTGGTCTTGATGGTCGAGGCGGTTGAAGAATCCACCCATGTTTGGTCGCACAAAGCGCGGACGACGCTGTTTCTGTCGGCCATGCGGCACTTTGCAGAACAGCTTCGGCAGCGACAATTTCAGGTTCATTACCGCGCGCTGGACAAAGAAAATGACCTCACGTTAGCCGACGGTCTGCAGGCCGCGGTAGCGGTTTTCAAACCACAGCGCGTGATTGGCGTGGAGCCCGGTGACTTGCGTGTGCGCGCCTTGATTGAAGCCGCTTGCAAATCAGCCGAGACACAGCCAACACCCGTCGAATGGCGTGAAGATAAGCATTTCTTGTGCAGCTTGCCGCAGTTTCGCCAATGGGCCGGTGCATCGACCAGCCTGCGCATGGAATTTTTTTACCGGAAGATGCGCCAGCAGTACAAAGTGCTGATGGACGGCGATCAGCCCGTTGGCGGCCAATGGAACTTCGATGCCGACAACCGCAAAGGATTCGGCAAAGCGGGACCCAAAGACGTGCCGCAAGCGTTGGTGTTTGCGCAAGACAGCATCACGCAGGATGTGCTGCAACTGGTGACCCAGCGCTTTGCCGAGCACCCCGGCTCGCTCGCAAGCTTCAACTGGCCCGTCACGCGGGAGCAGGCTTTGCTGGCACTGGAAGACTTCATCGCCAAGCGCCTGCCATTGTTTGGTGCACACCAAGATGCCATGTGGACTGGGCTCGATTTCGGCTGGCACGCCCTGCTGTCGAGCTCCCTCAACCTGAAACTGCTGCACCCGCTGGAAGTGATCCTCGCCGCCGAACGGGCCCACCACGAGCGCGACTTGCCGCTGGCC
>JABMMH010000303.1 GCA_013205645.1 Polaromonas sp.
CAAGACGAGCACCCGCGTGCCACGACGATGGAAAGTCTGGCCAAACTCAAAGGCGTGGTGCGTCCTGACGGCACGGTGACGGCTGGCAATGCCAGCGGCGTCAATGACGGCGCCTGTGCCTTGTTGCTGGCCGATGAAGCCAGCGCCGCCAAGAACGGCTTGACACCGCGTGCGCGCATTGTGGGCATGGCGACAGCCGGCGTACCGCCGCGCATCATGGGCATGGGTCCGGCACCGGCCACGCAAAAAGTACTGGCGCTGACAGGTCTCAAGTTGGAACAACTGGACGTCATCGAGCTCAACGAAGCCTTTGCCGCGCAGGGTCTGGCGGTGTTGCGTCAGCTCGGCCTGCAGGATGACGACGCCCGCGTGAATGCCTGGGGTGGTGCGATTGCCTTGGGCCATCCGTTGGGCGCTTCAGGCGCACGACTGGCCACGACAGCCGTCAACCGCTTACACGCCACCGGCGGCCGCTACGCGCTGTGCACCATGTGCATCGGCGTCGGTCAGGGCATTGCGCTGATTCTTGAGCGCGTGTAAGTTTTTTTGTCATTGTTTTTAACTTGGGTACTTCATGAATTTTGTTTCCCCTAATCGCCGCCAAGCTCTGATCGCTACCGTGGGTGCATTCGCCTTGTCTTCCATCAGTCTGGCCGCGCGCGCCCAAGGGAAACCGATCAAAATCGTGGTTCCTTTTGCGCCGGGCGGTGGCAACGATGTGTTTGGTCGTCAGATGGCCATGAGCTTGGGCGCGCTGCGCAATCAGAGCGTGGTGGTTGAAAACAAGCCGGGCGCCGGCGGCAACATTGGCACTGAGCAAGTGGTGCGCAGTGCGGCCGACGGTTACACGCTGCTGCTGGGTCATTCCGGCACGGTGTCAATCAACCCGGCGCTCTACAAACAATTGCGATACGACACCCAGAAAGATCTGGCGCCAGTCGCCATGTTTGCATCGTCGGCGTTGGTCTTGGTGGTGCCGGCTTCGTCGAAGGTCAAGTCAGTGGCCGATCTGTTGGCGCTGGCCAAAGCGCAGCCGGGCCGGGTCAACTACGCGTCCAGTGGCGGTGGCACGGGGGGACACTTGTGCGGTGAATTGTTCGAGCACAAAACCGGCGTCAAGCTCAGTCACATTCCCTACCGCGGCACCTCGCCGGCGCTCAACGATTTGACCGGTGGCCAAGTACAGATGATGTTCAGCGTGATTCCGCCTGCGTTGGCCTTGATCGGCAGCGGACGCTTGCGAGCCATCGCCGTGACCAGCGCCAAACGCAATCCAGCCATGCCAGATGTACCGACGATCGCTGAGTCGGGCATTGCATCACTCGCCGATTTTGAGAGCACGCTGACCTATGGTTTGCTGGCACCGCAGGGATCGCCAGACGCGGTTGTCAAAGAGTTGGCCGCTCAGATTTTGAAAATTGCCTCGACGGCGGAATTCCAGTCTCGCTTGGGAGTGGAAGGCGCTGTGCCGCTGCTGGGTGGACCGGTCGAGTACGCCGCACTGATCAAGAAAGAGAGCGCGCAATGGGCTGAGATCGTTCGGATATCAGGCGCGACAGTCGATTGAGCCTGGGCTGAATGCGGTTTTTCCACAAAAGGAAAAACTGATTTCCGCTGGTTTTCTTGTGACTCTTGAAGCTCTGCGACACACTACGCGGAGTTAAAAGAGACAACAAGGAAACACAATGGCATTGACAACGGGGAAGCGAATTGGATGGATCGGGTTAGGGCGCATGGGCGAGGCCATGGCGAAGCGGCTGATCAAGGCCGGTCACCCGGTCAGTGTCTGGAACCGCACGGCATCCAAGGCGGCGCCGCTGGCTGAATACGGCGCCACCATCGCTGCGACCAAACAAGAATTGGCCGGCTGCGATTTCGTCTTCACCATGGTCTCGACCACCAACGATTTGAAGGAAGTATTGTTTGGTGAAGGCGGTCTGGTGGCCGGTTCGACCAAACCGAAAGTGGTGATCGACAGTTCTTCCATTTCTCAAGAAGGTTCAGCCGAGATTCGCCAGCGCTTGGAAGCCATGGGGGTGGGGTATTTGTGCAGTCCGGTGTCGGGCAATGCCAAGGTCGCCAAGGCCGGCAAATTACTGCAAGTGGCCTCCGGCCCGAAAGCGCTTTACACCGAGATTGAGCCCTGCCTGCAG
>JABMMH010000304.1 GCA_013205645.1 Polaromonas sp.
CCACGTCCATGTGTTCGGGCCTGCGGCGCAATTTCCGTTTGCGGTCAGCCGCAACTTCACGCCTGTGGATGCACCCAAGGAACGGCTCTTTGCGTTGCATCGCCACCTTGGTATTCAGCGCTGCGTGATCGTCCAGTCGGCAGTGCATGGCTTTGACAACCGCGCAGTTGCAGATGCGATTCAGGCCGGCGGCGGCCATTACCTGGGCGTGGCGCTGGTGCCTGTCAATGTCGCTGATGCCGAGCTGCAACGTCTGGCGACTGCGGGTTTTCGGGGCGTGCGTTTCAACTTCATGAAGCACTTGGCCGCCGCCGCCACGCCCGACGAAGTGGCCGCGCTCACACTGCGACTCAAACCGCTAGGCCTGCACCTGCAAGTGCATTTCGAGAGCAGCTTGATTCACAGCTTGGCCGCGCCGCTGTCGCGCAGCGTCGTGCCGGTGGTGATCGACCACATAGGCCGTGTTGATGCCGCGCTGGGTACCGGTGGCTCTGACTTTGCCGCGCTCATGACCCTGCTGCGCAACCCGCTGTTTCACGTCAAGGTCAGTGGCATTGACCGCATTGATCCGACGCCGCCTTATGTCGATGGCGTTCGCCTCGCCAACACGCTGCTGCAAGCCTTCCCCGACCAATGTGTCTGGGGCACCGACTGGCCGCATCCGAACCACACGCACGTGCCTGACGACGGTGTGCTGGTCGACCGGCTGACGGCGATTGCACCGACTCCGGACTTGCTTGACAAGCTGCTGGTGCGCAACCCGCAAGCACTCTATCAATTCACCGTTTAACACCTGCCTAACACCTGCCAAGGAAACTCATGACAAGCACTTCAAATTCATCTTCACCTGCCCGTGGCCAGGGCCGGCTGGCCGGCAAAGTGGCCCTCATCACCGGTGCCGGCTCGGTCGGTCCCGGTTGGGGCAACGGTCGTGCCATGGCGGTGCGGTTTGCAGAAGAAGGCGCAAGCATTTTCGCGGTCGACCGCGAAGCCTCGGCCCTGACAGAAACGGCCCAGCGTGTGGCCGATGCTGGCGGTGTACTGGCCATTGGTTTGTGCGACGTGACGCAAGCTGCGTCTATCGAAGCCATGGTCAAGGCCTGCATCGCCGAGTACGGCCGCATCGATATTTTGGTCAACAACGTCGGCGGTTCGGCCAAGGGCGGCCCGATTGAGATGAGCGAAGAAGTCTGGGACGCGCAGGTCGACCACAACCTGAAAAGCGTCTTTCTCACCTGCAAGAACGTGTTGCCGCACATGCTGGCCCAAGGTGGCGGCACCATCGTCAACATGTCGTCGACCTCGGCCATGCGCTGGACGGGTGCGGCGCAGATCGCCTATGCAGCGACCAAGGCTGCGGTGATTCAGTTCTCGCGTGTGTTGGCCGTGCAATATGCCAAGCAGGGCATTCGCGTGAACACCGTGGTGCCGGGCCAATTGCACACACCGATGGTGGAAGTCCGGCTGGCCGGGCAACGCGCTGGTGGCGATGCCGAAGCCTTGCTGCGCCAGCGCCAAGCGCGCATTCCACTGCCCTTTATGGGTGACGGCCGCGACACAGCCAACGCCGCGCTCTTTTTGGCCAGCGATGAAGCCCGCTTCGTGACGGGCACCGAGATCGTGGTTGACGGCGGTATGTCCGTGCGCTGCGACTGATTTTTTAAATAGAAACGAGGAGACATTCATGACTACTTTCAACCCTTCTTTGAGCCGTCCTGCGACCATCAAGCGCCGTGCTATTGGCACCGCTTTGACAGTCCTGCTGACGGCCTTGACTTTCAGCCTGCCGGTGGCCGCGCAGTCGAACATCACGCGTTTGGTGGTGGCTTTTCCACCGGGTGGACCGGTTGACTTTGTGGCCCGCACCCTGTCCGAAACCTTGAGCAAAGAGCTCGGCCATCAAGTGATTGTTGAAAACAAAGCGGGTGGCAACGGTGCCATTGCGGCGGAATTTGTGACGCGTGCCACGCCCGACGGCAGCACCTTGTGGCTGACCAGCGTCGGTGCCATCGCCATCAACCCGGCGTTGTACGAAAAACTGGCTTACAACCCTGAACGCGACTTTGCGCCGGTCTCACTGGTGGTCAACAACGTCGAGGTGCTGGTGGTCGGCGCCAACGTGCCATTCACCAACGGTGCTGATCTGGTGGCTGCCAGCCGTGTTCCGGGCAGTCAACCGCTGGCGATGGCGTCCTCGGGCACCGGCAGCGTGCCGCACTTGGCCATGGAGTTGCTGAATGACGCCGCCAAGATCAATTTGCTGCATGTGCCTTACAAGGGCGCGGCACCTGCGATCAATGATGTCTTGGCGGGTCACGTGACCGGTTTTTTTGGTGACATTCCAGGGCTGATTTCATACATCAATGCGGGCAAGCTGAAGGCCTTGGGCATCGCTGCGCCTAAGCGTCATCCGCTGCTGCCGAATGTCAAAACCTTCGATGAAATGGGCATTCCCGGCGTTGACTCTGACAACTGGTACGCCCTGTTCGCCGCCAAAGGCACGCCGGCGGCTGACCTGAACCGCGTCAACCAAGCAGTGCGCCGCACGCTGAACAACCCGCAGGTTCGGGCCCGACTGCAGGCTTCGGGCGCGGAACCCTCACCGTCGACGCCGGCAGAACTCGCCGCCTTGCTGAAAAAAGACACGGCTAAATGGTCGCGCGTCGTCAAAGCCAACAACATCAAACCGGATTGAACCACCATGCGTATTCCACTCGTCATCCCCGGCACCCAACCTGAACTCGCGGCGCAAGAAGCGCAGATCATGGCCGAGCGCGGCCGAATTTCGCCGCTCTACGGCGTCTTGCTCAACAGCCCACCGATCGCCCATGGCTGGGAGCAAATGCTGTCCGCCGTGCGCAATCGCAACAGCATCCCAGCGGGCCTGCGGGAGCTGGTCATTTTGCGTGTGGCGGTGTTGAACCGTGCGCCTTACGAGTTCGATGCGCACGTGCCGCATGCACTGGCAGCAGGCGTCTCCGCCGAAGCCGTTGAAGCTTGCCGCAGCGTGCCCTTGGCAGCTGATGCGCCGTTCAACGAAACGCAGCGTGTGGCGCTGCGTCTAGCGGACGCCATGACGCGCGACATCGACGTGCCCGACGCTTTGTACGCCGAAGTTCGCCAGCACTTTGATGTGCAAGGCCAGATTGATCTGGTTGCCACCGTAGCGGCTTACAACATGGTGTCGCGCTTTTTGGTGGCGCTGCAGATTGGTCACTGACATGGCGCAAGCCTCGCAGTTCACCGATTTCATTCTTGTTCAGTTGACGGCAGTGCCTGGCGCAACCGGCGCTGCGGCGCAAGCTGCATTGGCGACCAAGTTTGCGCATTTTTGCGAACAGAGCAGCTTGCCGCTCAGCCTGCACCGTGTCGCTTGGTCGGCCCCGATGCAGACGGCCTACTGCTATGCCCGACTCGTCAATCCGGGCCCGCTCGCCGCTGATGACTTGCTGGCGATGACCGACTGGTGGGCCGTTGAGGGCTCGGGTTTCAGCCACATTCGCGTCTCCAGATTGGAGCAAGTGTTCGCTGCGCCCGGCCGTTCTGCCGGTGAGCGTGCGGCCTTTCATTACATCGTCGAAATGGACCCGGAGGCAGGCTGGATGCCCGAGATTTCGCGCTGGTACGACGGCGAGCACATGCCTGGCTTGGCAGGGGTCGAGGGTTGCATTCTGGCGCTGCGGATGTTGAACCACGACCACGGCCCTTACTCGCTGGCCTGTTACGACTTGGTCACCGACCAAGCCTTGCACTTGCCGGCTTGGTTGGCGGTGCGCGGTACGACCTGGAGCGACATCACGCGGCCACACTTCACCAACACGATTCGCACAATGTTTGACACCCAAGCTTGAAGTCTCAAAAAATGAACAAAGAATTTTTCAACAATCGTCGCCAGTGCCTTGCCTTGCCTTTGGCAGCAGGTCTGAGCGCCTTGTCGTGGTCGGCAACGGCGCAAGCTAACTGGCCGACCAAGCCAGTGCGCTTCATCGTGCCGTTTGTGCCTGGCGGCACCTCCGACATCGTCGCCCGCACCGTGGCCAGCGAACTCACCAAGCAGCTTGGCAGCCCGGTGCTGATCGAAAACCGGGGCGGTGGTGGCGGTGTACCAGCCATGCAAGAAGCTGCGCGGGCTCCGGCCGACGGCCACACCATCATCCTCGAGCACGTGGGTTCGATGGCGGGGAGCCACATGAAATCATGTTAATTCGCCTATTTTCAGCTGCGGCAAGGGTGCTGAGCATTTCAGTTGGCCCCTACAGTTGGCCCCTACACTAAGGGTTATGGCCACTGATACCAGCTACCTTCAACTTCGCGGCCTTACATACTGGGCACGGGTTACTGTTCCACGCACTCGCCGTAAAGTTGTTGGCTCGACTCATCTCCGCTTGAGCCTTCAGACCCGTGACCTCGCGGAAGCCAATCGAAGAAAGTTCAAAGCGGTCGCCGAATTAAAGCGGGTAATTGCTGAGGCAGGCATTGGCGACAGTGGCGTTGAGGGTTGGCGCTCATCGATGCGTGATGCGGTGGAATCGAATAACGAGGATCAGGCATATCTGATTCACTCCCTCGCAGAGGACTGGGCCACCGCTCAGATTCCCAAGATTGGAGAAGACGCGGCATCGACCCTTTTCAAGAAAGCCATCGAAACCCGTGACTCCTTGTCCGAACTTACAGCGCAGTACATCGCAAATGGCGGCTTTGGTCTTGATGCCACGCGCAAACACAGCAAGGCTCTCAAGGACTTTGTGATCTTCATGAGGCACGATCACCCGCCCATCCTGTACGCGGATCGTGAGCTGCTGGCCTTCACAGATTCCGTTGTTAACGGGCCGCTCGCACCTAATACAAAGCGCGATCGATTGTCCTCACTGGGGGGCTTTTGGAGATGGCTGGAGCAACGACTTCACGCGCCCAAAGGCAGCAATCCCTTCACCGGAATTACGGTCCGTGGTGGAACGGTTGATGATGTTCGAGCATTCAATCCAACAGAGGTCGTGCATGTCCTCAGCTCGACCTTCAGCCACGAGTGGCAGAAGGACATTTTCAAAGTTTTGCTTCTTACTGGCGCACGTCCAAACGAGGTGTGCTCTCTCAGGCACTGTGACATCGACACAAAGGCCAAAACCTTCACCATTAGCGACAGCAAGACGGATGCTGGCGTTCGCAAGTTGCCTTATCGACATCCTGTGCTTGCTGCCATTTTTAATAAGTAGTCGCCCCTGAAATATCCGTAACCTGTTGATTTAATTGACTATTTACCTACTTCTGAGTTATAA
>JABMMH010000042.1 GCA_013205645.1 Polaromonas sp.
GCCCAAACCGCGCGCAATCATGCCGCGCAAGATCTCGCGCGTACCGCCACGCAGGGAATAAGTCGGTGCAATCTGGCTCACATAGGCCAGCGTGCGGTAAAGGTCGGCGTCCACCGGCGCGTCTGGGTTCAGCCCAATGGCCGCTTCAATGATGGCTGGAATACTTTGCTCAAATTCAGTGCCGATGTCCTTGACCAGCGCCGCCTCGACAACTGGGCTTTCACCGTTCACCAGCTTGCCAGTGACGGCGATGGACATGTTGCGCAAGGTGGCTAAATGCGTCGCGAAGCGCCCGATGGTGGCGACGTGCGCAGTCGCATCCGCGCTGTTGCGCAGGCAGGCAATCCAATGCTCCAGCAGCACAATGCTGGAGTAAATCCGTTCAGGGCCGCTGCGCTCAAAGGCCAACTCGGCATTGACTTGAGCCCAGCCATCGCCTTCGTTGCCGACCAAGGCATCATCGGCCAGCAGCACGTCGTCAAAGAACACTTCAGAGAAATGCGCGTCGCCCGAAAGATCCCGAATCGGTCGCACCGTGACGCCGGGCAGCGACAGGTCAATGATGAACTGCGACAAACCCTTTTGCCTGTCTTGCGGCTCACCAGACGAACGCACCAAGGCGATCATGTAATGGCAGTGGTGCGCATTGGTCGTCCAGACCTTGCGACCGCTCAGACGCCAAGCACTGACACCGTTCACCTCGCAACGCGTGGCGCGCGTGCCGACGCTGGCGAGGTCAGAACCCGCATTCGGCTCGCTCATGCCAATACAGAAAAAAGCCTCTGAGGCGCATATCTTTGGCAGGTAAAACTGCCGCTGCGCATCGGTTCCAAATTTATTGATGAGCGGTCCGCTCTGGCGGTCAGCGATCCAGTGCGCAGACACCGGCGCACCTGCTGCCAGCAGTTCTTCAACCAACACAAAGCGAGAAAACGCGTCCAGCTCGGCACCGCCAAACCGGGCCGGCAAAGTCACGCCCACCCAGCCGCGTGCAGCGAGCTTGCGGCTGAAGGCCGCATCAAAGCCCATCCAAGACCGTGCCCGGATGTCCGGCGGCGTGGGCTCAAAACTTGACTTGAGAAAGGCCTTCACCTCAGCCCGAAACGGAGTCGTTTCAGCCGGAAGCGCGGCGTACCGGAAAGCGGAAAGCAGGTTGCTCAATGAAATCTCCTGGATCGATCAGACGCAAGAATAGAACCCACCACCGATACAGTCCAATATTTAATTCTTTATTTTTAATATCTGATCGGTATCGGATTTTTGTAAAATATTGGGTAATCCCTTGATTTAGAGTCTTTTAATCCGATACTTTTTTGGTATTGAATAGAGTCTTATCAATATTGGACATTACAGGTTTCATCGCCTACGCTTGCCTCGTCTCAACGTCGATCAGGATTTTTTTAAATGCCCAACTTTATTTTGTACGAGCAGCAAGGCCATGTGGTCACGCTGACCATGAACGAGCCTGAACGCCGCAACCCGCTGACCGGCAATTCGGCCGTTCCAGACTTCTTGGCCGCGATTGACCGCATTCACAACGACCGCAGTGTGCGCGCCGTCATCTTGACCGGCGCGGGTACGGCCTTTTCTTCAGGCGGCGACATCCGCGACATGGAGCGCCAAGCTTCTGGCGAAGTCTCGGGCATGCAAATCCGCCAAGAATACCGTACCGGCATCCAAAAGCTGCCAATCGCCCTCTTCAACCTCGAAGTCCCGATCATCGCGGCGGTCAATGGCGCCGCCATCGGCGCCGGCTTTGATGTGGCTTGCATGTGCGACATCCGCATTGCGTCTGAGCACGCCAAGTTTGCCGAGAGCTTTGTCAAGCTGGGCATTATTCCGGGCGACGGCGGTGCTTGGTTGCTGCCGCGCATCATCGGCATGTCGCGTGCGGCAGAAATGTCGTTCACCGGCGAAATGATCGGACCCGACTTGGCTGCCAGCTGGGGCTTGGTGTCCCGAGTGGTGCCAGCCGCCGAACTGCTCAACACGGCCAACGAACTGGCCCAGCGCATCGCAGCCAACCCGCCACACGCGGTTCGTTTGACCAAGCGGCTGCTGCGCGAAGCCATGCACACACGCCTAGACACCCTGCTTGAAATGGCCGCCGCCTTTCAAGCGCTGTCGCATCAAACAGATGACCATAAAGAGGCTGTGAATGCTTATCTGAACAAGCGACCACCGGTCTTCAAGGGCTGACGTGCCGGCGAATGCGACCACAGGCGCGCCGGGGAGCTCAGGTATGCTCAGCGCGAAGGATTTCGCCAAACCCATGGAC
>JABMMH010000305.1 GCA_013205645.1 Polaromonas sp.
CAAAAAGACCGCTTGTCGACACGCTCGCTGGCCAGCTTGCAAGTCTTGTATTTTGAAGAAACTGTTGAAGACAAACTCTGGCAACCGACCTTCATCATGGAACATCCGACCGAAATTTCGCCTTTAGCGCGCGCCAATGATGCACGCCCTGAAGTGACCGAACGCTTTGAGCTGTATATCACCGGCCGCGAGTTCGGCAACGGTTTCAGCGAACTCAACGACGCCCAAGAGCAAGCCGCTCGCTTTCAGGCCCAGGTCAACGCCAAGGACTCCGGCGACGACGAAGCCATGTTTTACGACGCCGACTTCGTGCGTGCGCTCGAATACGGCATGCCACCGACCGGCGGCTGCGGCATCGGCATTGACCGGCTGATGATGCTGCTGACCGACAGCGCCAGCATCCGCGACGTCATCTTGTTCCCGGCGCTGCGCCGCGAAAATTGAGCACCACCGGGACGGCCGGGCTGTCATTGAAATACCTGCTCGGCTACCCCGACAACTTGCGCGACCAAGTGCAAGCGCTGCTCATCGAAGGTCAGCTCGGTGCGGTGCTTCTCAAAAAATACCCCGAAGCCCACAGCGTGCGCACCGACAAGGCGCTGTACGACTACGTGATGGATCTGAAGAACCGCTTTTTGCGCAACTCAGATCCGCTGTCGCGGGTGCTGTTTGACAACAAACTGCAAGTCATCGCGCATGCGCTGGGCACACACACCACCATCTCGCGTGTGCAGGGCAACAAGCTCAAGTCCAAGCGCGAAATCCGCGTCGCCGCCCTGTTCAAGGAGGGCCCCGCCGAGTTCCTGAAAATGATCACCGTCCACGAACTCGCGCACATCAAAGAACGCGAACACGACAAAGCTTTCTACAAGCTCTGCACCTACATGGAACCGCAATACCACCAGTACGAATTTGACCTGCGGGTCTACCTCACGCACCTGGATGTGGTGGGGAAATTAGATTGGTCGGGGCGTTGAGTTTTGGGGGTGCGCTAAGCATCACACTTGCCGCGCGTTAGAGACGGACTAATCTAATAAGCTTATTTTCTGGAATTGCTTTTAACTTGCCTCGATGGCTGCTAATGGGCGGCCGTCGATAATCCCCGGCTATGGATTCTCTCTCTCAACTAGCGCTGGGCGCCGCCGTTTCGGTGGCCGTGATGGGCCGTCGCACGGCGGTATGGAAAGCCGCGCTGTGGGGCGCGGTGGCGGGCACGCTGCCCGACCTGGATGTGCTGATCGACCAAGGCGACGTCATCCGCAATATGGTGTTGCACCGCGGTGCAAGCCATGCGCTGTTCTGGCTGACGCTGTTCTCCCTGCCTTTGGCCGCCTTGGTCGCGCGACTGCATGGCGAATGGGGTTTGCTGCGGCGCTGGTGGCTGGCGATCTGGCTGGTGCTGATGACTCACCCGCTGCTTGACGCGATGACCGTCTACGGCACGCAGTTAGCGCTGCCATTTTCCAACTATCCGTTCGGTGTGGGCAGCATGTTCATCATCGACCCCTTGTACACGCTGCCGCTGCTGGTCGGCCTGACCTGGGTGCTGGTAGCGCGCGGCGGTCACCAGGGGCTGATGGTCAATGGCATTGGACTGCTGCTCAGCACGGCTTATCTGGCCTGGAGTTTTGCCGCGCAACAACAGGTGACGCAAGTCGCCCGCGCCGCGCTGGTGCAGCAAGGCATTGTGGTCGAGCACCTGCTGGTCACGCCCACGCCGTTCAACACAGTGCTGTGGCGCGTGGTGGCGATGGCTGGGGACGAGTACCACGAGGGCTTTTACTCGCTGCTAGACGCGCAGCCAAAGATGGCGTTCGATCGCTTCCCGCGCGGCAACGCGCTGGCCGTTGAGTTGCAAA
Source organism: Polaromonas sp. (assembly GCA_013205645.1). Taxonomy (GTDB): domain Bacteria; phylum Pseudomonadota; class Gammaproteobacteria; order Burkholderiales; family Burkholderiaceae_C; genus Polaromonas. The sequence continues at coordinate 1,860 of JABMMH010000305.1, forward strand.
GCATTGACGGCGTGCAGCGCCTCATGGCGTTCACCAAAGGCTTTTACAAGCTGGAGCAGCGTGGCAGCCGTTTGTTGATCAGCGACCTGCGCATGGGCCAGGAGCCGAACTATTCATTCACCTTTGCGGTGGCCGAGCGACACAGCCCGACAGTGGCCCTGGCGCAGCCCGAGCAGATTACTGCAGCGTTAGACGTCCCGCGCAGCCTGGACTGGCTGTGGCGACGGGCGCTGGGGGAGCGCTTGGCGCCGCCGCGCTAGCTGGCCAAGAGCACACGAGCGTAAGCTAACGCCACGCGCCAATGACTACCTCAAGGCACCAAGCCCAGCGCATGCATGTAAGCCGGCTCCAACATCAAGTCATCCCATGCCACTGCAGGCTTGGTGGGCAGCAGGGCCAGGCGGCGATCTTCGCTGGACTCTAAGGGCTCCCAGGCGCCTTTGAGTTGGGCTTGCGTCATGCCGTCTAGCAATTCGTCGACCGCCACGCCGCCGTCAACACTTTGGTTGCACAACAGCACCATGTCGCAGCCGGCGTTCAGTGCGGCCACGGAGGCCTCGGTATAGCTCACCTCTTTGCCGTCAATCAAACGCGCACCGGCCATGCTCAGGTCGTCGCTGAACACCGCGCCGCCAAAGCCGAGCTGACCACGCAAAATAAAGCCCAGCCACTTCTCTGAAAACCCGGCCGGACGCGCGTCCACCTTGGGGTAAATCACGTGTGCCGGCATGACGCTGCTGAGCGTGGTGTTGAGCCAGTCGTAAGGCGCAGCGTCATCCGCCAGAATGGCTTTGAGGCTGCGGCGGTCGACCGGAATGTCGGTGTGCGAGTCGGCTTTGACGAAACCGTGGCCGGGAAAATGCTTGCCACAATTGCCCATACCGGACTGCAGCAGACCGTGCATCAGGCTCTTGGCCAGCAAGGCGACGATGCGCGGGTCGCGGCTGAAAGCGCGGTCGCCAATCACACCGCTTTCGCCGTGGTCCAAGTCCAGCACCGGCGTGAAGCTGAAGTCAACGCCGCAAGCACGCAGTTCGGCGCCCAGCACATAACCGCAAGCCGTGGCCGCATTGGTGGCGGCCATGGCGCCTGCGCCTTCTCCGTCCTTGCCGTCTTTGAGCCACATCTCGCCCAAGGCGCGCATGGGCGGCAGGTGCGTGAAGCCATCGGTCTTGAAGCGCTGCACGCGGCCGCCTTCATGGTCGACGCAGATCAGCAAGTCGCGGCGGACTTTCTTCATCTCGGCACACAGGGCGCTGAGTTGTCGACGGTTTTCCCAGTTGCGAGCGAACAAAATAACGCCGCCGGTCAGCGGATGTTTGAGCCGCTGGCGATCAGTTTTAGTCAGCGTGAGGCCGGCGACGTCGATGATGAGAGGCGCGTGCTGGCCAGAGGTGTGAGAGGTCATGTTGGTTTTTCCTGTGTCGGGGGTCGGTATGAAATTCGTCTAAAAACTTATTCTGAGAGAGGTGACATGGGGGCGCTGAGGAGCTTCTCTGCCTGCTCGACCACCACAAAGCTAGCCGCGTAGTCGGTCTCGTCGGTCACGGTCACGTGCGCGCTCAGGCGCTGTGCCTCGAACCAAACTTTCAGCGCGCCATGCAAGACGATTTCAGGCTTGCCGCTGCGGACGTTGGCGATCTCGCAATGCCGCCAAGTCATGGGCATGCGCATGCCCATGCCGACCGCCTTGCTAAAGGCTTCTTTGGCCGAAAAGCGTGTCGCCAAATAACGCATGCCACGTTCAGGCCAGCGCGCACTGCGCTGCTTCCATGTGGCAAATTCGGCCTCGCTCAGAATTTTCAGGGCAAAGCGATCGCCGTGGCGCTCGATGCTCGTGCGGATACGCCGGACATCACAAATATCGGTGCCAATGCCGTAGATCATTCGTCGCGGGCTGGGGTGAATGCGGCGTCGATGCAGCGCAGATAGTCTTTGACGGTGGCGCTGTAACCCAGCTCCAGCGCGTCGGCAATCAAGGCGTGGCCGATGGAGACTTCCAGCACGCCAGGTACTTCACGCAAAAATTCGGTGAGGTTGTCCCGGTTCAGGTCGTGGCCGGCGTTGATACCCAGTCCGCAGAGTGCGGCGGCCTGGGCGGCCTCGACAAAGGGCCGCAGGGCTTCGTTTTTGTGCAGACCGGGCCAAGCCCGCGCATAGGTTTCGGTGTAGAACTCCACGCGGTCAGCGCCCACCGCCTGAACAGCGGCCATCGCCTCGGGCAACGGGTCCATGAACAGGCTGACGCGCACGCCCAGCGCATGGGCTTCTGCGATGAGCGGACGCAAGCGCTCGGCGTCGGCCGGGAAAGACCAGCCGTGGTCGCTGGTCGACTGGTCTTCGCTGTCGGGCACAAAGGTGCATTGGTGCGGCCGCAACTCGCGCACAAACTCCATCAGGTTGTGAAACGGGTTGCCTTCGATGTTGAACTCGCGGCCCGGCCAGTCGGCCATCATGGCGGACAACTCGTAGACGTCGTGGCGTTTGATGTGGCGCTCGTCCGGCCGTGGATGCACGGTGATGCCGCGGGCCCCCGCCATCAAGCACACATGCGCAGCGCGCAAGACGCTCGGAATACCGAGTTGCCGGGTGTTGCGCAGCAGCGCGACTTTGTTGACATTGACCGACAAAGCCGTGCGGCCTGTGGTCTGTCCCAGGATGGCGGCGAGTTCGGCGGCTGGCAGAGTAGTGGCATCGGCGGCAACCAGATTCAGCGATTCGTCACCGGTCACCGCAGCAGCCAAATCCGGCAGCGATGGGACGGACGGCAAGGACGGTGTGATGGGAAGCTCTTTTTTAATAGGCATAGTTCGTTGGTGAAAGTATGACGCTACAGCGCTTGAAGGTCGATCATCATTTGGCGGGTTTTGAGCACCTTGACACCACAATGGTAGTGCAGCAAGGTTCGCAGCTGCGTTTTGAGCTCCGAAATGCTGTTGACGCAAGCCTGCACCGTATCCGAGAAGGTTGAATGGCTTTCGAGCGCCTGTTGCAAGCCCAGCCATTCGGCGCCCGACAAACTGGCCCGGTCGTCGTCATGCGCCTCGCGCAGACCGGCTTCGGCCACCAGCACGTAACGCCTGTCAAGCTCAAGCGGTTGCAAGGTGGCGGTCTCGGCGTCAAGCGTGGGCAGCAAACCGATGTCGCGCAGCAGCCGCAACTCAAAGGCCCGCAAGGCCACCTGCAAGGTATCAACGCTGTGGTTGGCCAGCAGTTGCACCGTGGCGGCGTAGGCGTCAAACAGCACCGGATGCGGGTCATCTCGGGCCAGCAAGCGCATCAGCAATTCGTTGAGGTAGTAGCCGGACAGCAAGCCATCACCCGTCGGCATGACGTGACCGCCCTGCCATTCGGCGCTTTTGAGGTTGCGGATTTCGGCATCGCCGCCAAACGCCAGATGCAACAACTGCAGCGGCAGCAGCACCGGCCTAAAGCTCGAGCTCGGCTTTTTGGCCCCCCGCGCCACCAACGCCACACGGCCATGCTGCCGCGTGAAAACATCCAGAATCAGACTCGACTCGCTCCAGTCATAGCGATGCAGGATGTAAGCCGGCTCATCCGCAATCCGTTTGGTCGCCACGTGGGGGCTTCACTCATAGCCGAATGTTTTAACGCGCGCATCATCATCAGCCCAACCTGAACGGACCTTGACCCAGATCTCCAGAAAGACTTTGCCGCCGGTCAAGGTCTCAAGCTCATGCCGCGCTTCGGTGCCTATGCGTTTGAGCTTTTCGCCCTTCTCGCCAATGATCATGCCCTTGTGTCCGTCGCGTTCGACCACGATGGTGGCGGCGACGCGGCGCAAATTGCCCTCTTCTTCGTACTTGTCGATAATGACGGTCGAGGTGTAGGGCAACTCGTCACCGGTCAAACGAAAGAGTTTTTCGCGGATGATTTCTGCCGCCATGAAACGGTCGCTGCGGTCGGTCAGCTCTTCCGCGCCGTACATCCACGGCTGCTCGGGCAGGTACTTGTCGCAAATGCCAAACAGGCGCTCAACGTCACGCGCGTTGTTGGCCGACATCGGCACGAACTCAGCGAAGTTGTGGCGCTCCTGCATCTCCTTGAGCCACGGTGCAATTTCAGCGCGCCGGTGGATCAGGTCAAACTTATTCGCCAGCAAGATGGCGGGCGTGTTGGCTGGCAACAAAGACAAAACCTTGGCATCCGCCTGATTGAACTGACCCGCTTCGACCACGAAAACGATCAGATCAACGTCATTGACAGCGCCCACCACGGTGCGGTTCAAGGAACGGTTCAAAGCATTGCTGTGGCGGGTTTGAAAGCCCGGCGTATCGACAAACACATACTGCGTGGGGCCCACCGTGCGCATGCCGGTGATGCGGTGACGCGTGGTTTGCGCCTTGCGTGAGGTGATGC
>JABMMH010000008.1 GCA_013205645.1 Polaromonas sp.
GCACGCTGGCGGTCATCACCCGCCAAGAGATCGTGCTCGGCATCATGGGTGGCGTGTTTGTCGCCAAGGTGCTGTCGGTGATGCTGCAGGTGGGCTGGTTCAAGTACACCCGCAAGCGCTACGGCGTGGGTCAGCGCATCTTGAAGATGGCGCCACTGCACCATCATTTTGAGAAAAGCGGTTGGAAAGAAACGCAAGTGGTGGTGCGCTTCTGGATCATCACCATGCTGCTCTGCTTGGTCGGTTTGTCGACCCTGAAATTGCGATGAAAAAACTCGCCAATCAACATGTCTTGGTGCTGGGGCTCGGCTTGTCCGGCTTGGCACTGGCACGTTGGTGCGCGCGCCACGGCAGCCGCGTGACAGTGGCCGACACCCGAGCAGCACCGCCGCAGTTGGCAGCCTTGCAGCAGGAGTGGCCGGCAGTGACATTTGTCGCCGGTGATTTTGCCGAGCTGATGCAGCGCGACGAGAGCTTCGATTTGGTTTTGCGCAGCCCCGGTTTGTCGCCCGCTGAGATCGCACCCGTGCTGCAAGCTGCCAAAGAGCAGGGCGTTCCCTGCGGCAATGAACTCAGCTTGTTCGCTGAGGCCCTGCGGGAGCTTGCTGAAACAGAAGCAGAGCCGCTTGCCTACCGCCCCAAAGTCATCGCCATCACCGGCACCAATGGCAAAACAACCGTCACCTCGTTGACCGGGCAGCTGCTGCAGCGCGCCGGCAAAAGCGTGGCAGTCGCCGGCAATATCGGCCCTACATTGCTGGACACCTTGCAAACCTGCATGGACACCGAGGCCTTGCCTGAAGTGTGGGTGCTGGAGCTGTCGAGTTTCCAGTTGGATGAGGTCACCGGCTTTGAGCCTAGCGTGGCGACGGTGCTGAACATCAGCCAAGACCATCTCGACTGGCACGGCTCCATGGCCGCTTATGCGCGCGCCAAGTCTGCCATTTACGGCCACACCGGCGTCATGCTACTGAACCGCGATGACCCGCAAGTCATGGCTGCTGTGCCGGCGCTGGTCAAGGGCAAACAACTGCGCCATGTGCTGACGTTTGGCGGCGATGTGCCGCAACGCCCGGGCGATTACGGCATTGAAACTGTCAACGGCATGGCGTGGCTGGTGCGTGCGGCTGAGGCCGATGAAACCATCAAGCGCCGGCGCGATGAAGAAATCCCCATTTATGTGCAGCGCTTGATGCCGGTCGATGCCTTGCGCATTCGCGGTCGGCACAACGCCACCAATGCGCTGGCCTCTTTAGGTTTGGCGAACGCCATTGGCTGCACCATGGCGCCCTTGTTGCACGGTCTGCGCGACTACTGTGGTGAGCCGCACCGTCTTGAGTCGGTGGCGGTGGTGAACGATGTCGAATACTTTGACGACAGCAAAGGCACCAACGTGGGTGCCACCGTCGCCGCCCTGAATGGACTCGGTCCAGACCGCCGTTTGGTGTTGATTTTGGGCGGTGAAGGCAAGGGCCAAGACTTTGCGCCGCTGGCCGAACCGGTGGCGCGCTATGTGCGCGCCGTGGTGCTGATCGGCCGCGATGCGCCTTTGATTCAAGCTGCAATCGAAGACTCTGGCGTTGACATGCTGGCGGCCGATTCGATGGCCGTCGCTGTGGCGCTTGCGGCCAGCGTGGCCAAGGTCGGCGACGCCGTGCTGATGTCGCCCGCCTGCGCCAGCTTCGACATGTTTGACAACTACGGCCATCGGGCCCAGGTTTTTTGTGACGCCGTGCAAGCGCTGGCGCTGGACACGGGGGCTACCCTATGAGCCTCAGTGAACGTCTGGTCGGTTGGCTCGGTGCGCCGCAGGGCGCAAGCGAGACTTTGCCTGTGCGCACCAGTCTGGACCGCGTCAGCAACTCGACGCCGGTGCGTCTGCTGGGTTTTGACCAAGCACTGGTCGGTGTCACGCTGGCGCTTGTGTTGTGGGGCCTGATCATGGTGTATTCGGCTTCCATCGCGATGCCTGACAACCCACGCTTTTCACGTTATGAGCACCACCACTTTTTGATTCGGCACATTGTGTCAGTGAGTCTTGCTTTGATCGTGGCTTTCGCCACATTCCAAGTGCCCCTGGCGGTGTGGGAAAAATATGCTCCGTGGTTGTTCATCGGCTCCTTGGTGTTGTTGTGTCTGGTGCTGCTGCCTTTCATTGGCAAGGGTGTGAACGGCGCGCGCCGCTGGATTTCGCTGGGGTTCATGAACTTTCAGCCGTCTGAATTGGCCAAGTTCGCGGTTTTGATTTATGCCTCTGACTACATGGTCCGCAAGATGGACGTGAAAGAGCGTTTCTTTCGCGCAGTGCTGCCGATGGCTGCCGCCTTGGGTGTGGTCGGTGTGTTGTTGTTGGCTGAGCCTGACATGGGCGCTTTCATGGTGATCTCGGTCATTGCCATGGGCATTTTGTTTTTGGGCGGTGTCAACGCCCGCATGTTCTTTGCCATCGCCTTCGTGGTTGTGATCGCTTTTGCCTTGATGGTGGCCATGAGTGAATGGCGCCGCGAACGCATTTTTGCCTACCTTGATCCGTGGGATGCCAAGCATGCGCTGGGCAAGGGCTACCAATTGACGCACTCGCTGATTGCATTCGGGCGGGGAGAATTTTTTGGTGTCGGGCTCGGTGGCAGCGTCGAGAAGTTGCACTGGTTGCCAGAAGCGCACACCGACTTTTTACTGGCCGTGATTGGTGAAGAATTCGGTTTTCTCGGTGTGGCGGTCTTGCTCGGACTGTTCTTGTGGCTGACCCGTCGCATCATGCACATCGGGCGCCAATCCATTGCCCTTGACCGTTTGTTTGCCGGGCTGGTGGCACAAGGGGTGGGCATTTGGATTGGTTTTCAGGCCTTCATCAACATGGGCGTGAACCTGGGCGCTTTGCCGACCAAGGGACTGACCTTGCCCTTGATGAGTTACGGCGGATCGGCCATTCTCATGAACCTCGTGGCCTTGGCCGTGGTGCTGCGCATCGACTACGAAAATCGCGTGATGATGCGAGGGGGCAGGCTATGACGCGTCTGCGCACAGCTCTCGTCATGGCCGGCGGCACTGGCGGACATATCTTCCCCGGTTTGGCCGTGGCGGAGGCCTTGCGCGAGCGCGGCTGGCAGGTGCATTGGCTGGGCGGCAAGGGCCGCGTCGGTCTGCCGAGCATGGAAAGCAAACTGGTGCCGACCAGTGGCTTCGCCTTTGAAGCGATTGATTTTTCAGGCGTGCGCGGCAAGGGTCCGATCACGCTGGCTTTGTTGCCGCTGCGTTTGCTGCAAGCCTTCTGGCAAAGCATTCAGGTGGTGCGCCGGGTCAAGCCCGATGTGGTCATCGGCTTGGGCGGGTATGTGAGTTTTCCGGGCGGCATGATGGCGGTGCTGCTGGGCAAGCCGCTGATCTTGCATGAGCAAAATTCAGTGGCCGGTATGGCCAACCGCGTGCTTGCGGGTGTGGCGGATCGGATCTTCACGGCCTTTCCGAATGTCTTCAAAAAAGCCGAGTGGGTGGGCAATCCTTTGCGCACTGCCTTCACGCAACAAGCTGAACCGGCGCTGCGTTTTTCTGGGCGCAGTGGCCCACTCAAGCTGTTGGTGGTGGGCGGCAGTTTGGGTGCGCGGGCACTCAATGAGCTGGTACCCAAAGCGCTGGCGCTGATGAGCGAGGCCAGCCGTCCGCAGGTCATCCATCAAAGCGGTGCCCAGCAAATTGAGGCGCTGCGCAGCAACTACGCACAGGCCGGCGTGTTGGCCGAGTTGACCCCCTTCATTGACAACACGGCGCAAGCGTTTGCCGATGCCGACCTCATCATTGGCCGCGCAGGCGCCAGCACCGTGACTGAAATTGCGGCGGTCGGATCGGCAGCCCTGTTTGTGCCTTTTCCCGCTGCTGTGGATGACCACCAAACTCTCAATGCCCGCTTTCTGGTTGAGGCCGGCGGTGGCTGGTTGATCCAGCAGTCCGACCTGACACCTGAAGGCTTGGCGGGCTTGCTGCAAACCATGACGCGGGCCAATCTCTTAGAGCGGGCTGAAGCCGCGTATCAAATGAAAAAGATCAATGCCACGGCGAGTGTTGTCGCGGCCTGTGAGGAATTGGCGCTATGAAGCACGCTGTTAACAATATTCACTTCATCGGCATCGGTGGCTCCGGCATGTCCGGCATTGCCGAAGTGCTGCACAACCTTGGGTATGTGATTTCCGGCTCCGACTTGGCCGACAGCGCGACGCTGCGCCGACTCGCCGGTCTGGGTATCAAAACCTATGTCGGTCACGCGGCCAGCAACCTGGCCACGGTCGACGCTGTGGTCACCTCGACGGCTGTCAAAGCAGACAACCCGGAAGTCGTAGCAGCACGCGAAAAACGCATTCCGGTGGTGCCGCGCGCCCTCATGTTGGCCGAGCTGATGCGCCTCAAGCGCGGCATCGCGATTGCAGGAACGCATGGCAAAACCACCACCACCAGTCTTGTTGCCAGTGTGTTGGCCGAAGCCGGGCTGGACCCCACCTATGTGATTGGTGGGCGTCTCAACAGTGCTGGCACCAATGCCAAATTAGGTTCGGGCGACTACATCGTGGTCGAAGCCGACGAATCAGACGCCTCGTTTTTGAACCTGCTCCCAGTGATGGCGGTGGTCACCAACATCGACGCCGACCACATGGAAACCTATGGTCACGACTTTGAAAAGTTGAAGGCCGCCTTTGTTGAGTTTTTGCACCGCATGCCTTTCTACGGCACCGCGATTTTGTGCACGGACGATGCCGCTGTCCGCGACATCATTCCGCAAGTTTCCTGCCCAGTCACCAGCTACGGCTTCAATGAAGACGCTCAAGTGCGCGCTGTCGATGTGCGCCACGTCAACGGCCAAATGCATTTCACGGTGCAGCGCCGCAACGGCGTCACTTTGCCGGACCTGCCGGTGGTGCTGAACCTGCCCGGCGAGCACAACGTGCTGAATGCCCTGTCGGCCATTGCGGTGGCGGTGGAGCTGGATGTTCCGGATGCAGCGGTGCAAAAAGCGCTGGCTGAGTTCAACGGTGTGGGCCGGCGCTTTCAGCGCTACGGTGAAGCGCCTGTCGCTGCGGGCGGTCACTTCACCTTGATTGACGACTACGGTCATCACCCGGTCGAGATGGCGGCCACGCTGGCAGCCGCGCGCGGTGCGTTTCCGGGGCGGCGTTTGGTACTGGCTTTTCAGCCGCACCGTTTCAGCCGAACCCGTGATTGTTTTGAAGACTTCGTCAAGGTCATTGGCCAAGCCGATGCCGTGCTGTTGGCCGAAGTGTATGCCGCCGGAGAAGCGCCCATTGTTGCCGCAGATGGTCGTGCGCTGACCCGCGCTTTGCGTATCGCTGGCAAGTTAGAACCGGTGTTTGTTGACGCCATTGACGCCATGCCTCAAGCGATTCTCGATCTCGCACAAGCCGGCGATGTGGTCGTTTGCATGGGTGCTGGATCGATTGGTCTGGTACCTGGCAAGGTGATTGCCATGGGAGGTGTTCATGCGCATTGAGAACACGGACGTGACCCGCTTGGGAAAAGTCGCCGTGCTCATGGGCGGCCACTCGGCTGAGCGTGAGATTTCGCTGATGTCGGGTCGGGGTGTGCTGGCCGCTTTGCTGTCGCAAGGCGTGGACGCACACGCGTTCGACCCGGCTGGGCGCGATCTGAATGAGCTCAAGACAGACGGCTTCACGCGCTGCTTCATTGCTTTGCACGGCCGCTTCGGCGAAGACGGCA
>JABMMH010000306.1 GCA_013205645.1 Polaromonas sp.
CTCAAACTTCGTCGCCAGCAAACTCCGGGGCCAAGCTTCATGGCATAGAGCAAAAAGTCTTCCTGTCGGCCCGCTAGCCTGGGGATCTGCTGGCGTCCGGTGTAACCGGGCAAGTGGCAGGTATCAAATCGGGTGAGTTTTTCTTAAAAACTACCGCAGCGCAGCGCCGCCATGTCAAGCACCCGCAGGCCGCCGTATTCCACGCGGATCAAGCCCTGCGCCTCCAGCGTTCGCAGTGACTCGTTGACCCGCTGGCGCGACAGCCCGACCAGGTAGGCCAGTTCCTGCTGGGTGATGCGCAGGACGTTGCCCACGCCCGGATACAGCGCCGGGTTGAACAGCGCGGCCAAGCTGCGCGCCACGCGCAGGTCAGGGTTGTTCATGCGGTCAATTTCACGCGCGGCAATGAACTGACCCAACCGCTCGTTGAGCTGGTTCATGACAAAACGGTTGAAGCCAATGGAATGGTCCAGCAGCCAATGGAAGGTGTCCAGCGGCAGCCCCGCCACCACGCTGTCACGCAGCGCTTGGATGTTGTAGCGAAAAGGCTCGCGCTTGAGCGCTGTGCCCTCACCGAACCAACCGCCCGGCGGCACGCCGGTGAAGGTCATGGTCATGCCTTGCGCGTTGTCTGCGCTCATCTTGAGCAAGCCCTCGACCACGCCAAACCAGTAGGTGACCGGCTTGCCGATACGGCAGATGAAATCGCCGGCCTCAGCGTCACCCACCAACAGCTCGGCCTCAGCGCGCGCGCGGTCCGCGGGCAGCAACAGCGGCAACCACGGAATACCCTGCAGCTCGGCAAACGAAGGTCTACGGCGCCGCTGGTGCAAGGACAGGTCGTGGCTGGAGACGAGTTGAAGGGGCATGAACGATTTATACGGTTGAAAGACGAGAACGACAAGTCAGTACCCATGAAAAAATGCATGCCGATCAGCTCACATTAATGGCATTGGCGCAGCATCTATTCAACGGCTGAGCGTAACGGGTCAGGCTGACAACGGACTACGGGAAAGTCCCGAGAGGATAGACCCTTACTTTGTCGCCTGACTGACAAGTCGGCGTCAAACCGAGTCGTAGTATCCGCTTCGTACCTGTGCTTACCAATGTCCACCTGGACTGCCAGCAAAAGAGATCACTCCATGCAGACCACGTTTCCAAGACTGCTCATGAAACATGCTGCCGAACGCCCGGAAGCGCCAGCCATGCGTGAAAAAGAATACGGCATTTGGCAAGCCCACAGCTGGGTCACCATGGCCCGCTTGGTTGAGCACATCGCCTGCGGTCTGCACTTGGCCGGGCTGACGCGCGGTGAGCACATGGTGGTGATTGGCGGCAATCGACCGCGCCTGTATGCCACCATGCTGGCGGCGCAAGCGTTGGGTGCTATTCCGATTCCACTGTACCAAGATGCTGCGGGTGCCGAATGCGTCTTCCCCATCACCAACGCCGATGTGCGCTTGGCGATGGTGGAAGACCAAGAGCAAGTCGACAAGTTGTTGGAGATCCGTGACCGTTGCCCTGACTTGGCAGCGATCATCTTTGACGAGCCACGCGGTCTGCGCAACTACGAAGAGCCCGGCCTCAGCTCACTCGACGCACTGATTGATACAGGCCGCGTATTTGCACAAAGTCACCCGCATTTTTTCACAGGTGAAATCGACCAAGGCCAGGCCGACGACGTGGCGGCCATGTTCTTCACTTCGGGCACGACCGGCAATCCCAAGGGCGTGGTGCACACCCACAACAACTTGATCGACCGCGCCCAAGCCGGGGCTGAGTTCGACAAGCTCAGCGCGGCCGAAGAAGTGCTGGCGTATTTGCCACCGGCCTGGATTGGTCAGAACATCTTCAGTTACGCGCAGTGGCTGTGCTGCGGCTACGTGGTGAACTGCCCTGAAAACGCCAGTACCGTCACCATCGACCTGAAGGAAGTCGGGCCGACTTATTACTTCGCACCACCGCGTGTTTTTGAAGGCCTGCTGACCAGCGTGATGATCCGCATGGAAGACGCCGGCAGCCTCAAGCGGCACATGTTTCGCTACTTCATGAACGTCGCCAAGCGCGTCGGGCCCGACCGCATGAATGGCCAAGCGATTGGTTTTTTACAAAGCTGCTTGTATGCGCTTGGAAACGTCATGGTCTACGGCCCGCTGCGCAACAACCTTGGCTTCTCGCGGGTGCGTGTGGCCTACACCGCCGGCGAGGCGATTGGCCCCGACCTCTTCACCTTTTACCGCTCCATCGGCATCAACTTAAAGCAGCTGTACGGCTCGACCGAAACTGCCGTCTTCGTTTGCCTGCAACCCGATGACCAAGCGCGTGCTGACACTGTGGGCGTGCCGATTCGCGGCGTGCAAATCAAGGTCGCCGACAACGGCGAGATTTTGGTCAAGTCGGCTGGACTGCTCAAGGAGTACTACAAAAATCCAACGGCTACGGCCGAGGTGCTGAGCGCCGACGGTTGGTACCACACCAGCGACGCTGGCTTCATCGACGCCAGCGGCCATCTGAAGATCATCGACCGCGTCAAAGACGTCGGCCGCCTTCAAGGCGGCGCCAACGACGGTGCCATGTTCGCGCCCAA
>JABMMH010000307.1 GCA_013205645.1 Polaromonas sp.
GAATGTCGTCGATGTAGTTCGCTGCGCCAGCGACTTGCGCTCTGGCGCTTTCGTGAAAATGCGATTGACCGGCGGCCGTTGACCGAATAAGCAGTTTGTCGGGGGCGTTCATGTCGAGGCCTCCAGCTTGAACGCTTCGAGGTTGATGTGTTGCCCGCCTTGGCTTTCAAGCCAGAAGCGTTGCAGCAGATTGCCCAGCACTTGCCTGCGATAGCTGGACGATGCACGCATGTCCGAAATCGGCTCGAACTCAGCGCGCAAGGTGTGCATGGCCGCTTGCACGCTGGCCAACGTCCACGGCTGGCCACGTAGCGCAGCCTCAGTTTGCCGGGCGCGCACCGGCGTGGCCGCCACACCGCCCGCACCAATCGAAATGTCGCTGACCACATCGCCATCCAGCGTCAGATTCAGCACCAGACAGACGGCCGAAATATCGTCGTCGTAGCGCTTGGAAATTTTGTAGGCGCGCAGCAACGAAGTTTGAGAGGAAGACGTTGGCGGAGGCACTTTGATAAACGCCACCACTTCGTCAGCCGCCAGCAGGTTTTGGCGGTAGCCGGTGTAGAAGTCTTCCAGCGACATCTCGCGTTCGCCGCGCATGCTGGCCAGCACGATGCGGCTTTTCAGGGCAATCAGCAGCGGCATGGAGTCGCCGATGGGTGAGCCGTTGGCGACGTTGCCGCCCAGCGTGCCCGAGTTCCGCACTGGCAAGCCGGCAAAGCGCGCCGCAAAAGTGGTGAGCTCTCGCCAACGTTGAAGCAAAGCGGCAAAGGCGTCTTGCAAAGTGGCGGCAGCGCCGATCACCAAGTCGCCACTGCGCTGTTCAATGCGCCGCAGCTCTGCTACGCGGGTGATGTCGATCACGGCATCAAACTGCTTGTGCATTTTGGTCACCCAAAGTCCGACATCGGTGCAGCCGGCCACCAGTTGGGCTTTGGGTTGTGCGGCACGGGCGGCCAGTAACTCTGCCAGCGTGCCGGGCAATTGGTAGGCGTTGTTGGCGTCAGGCGCTTGCGGCTGAATCCCAGCCAGTTGGCGGGTGATGCTTGGGTGGTCTAGCCGGACTGCCGGGTATTCAGTCATTTGCTGCGCGGCATCCAAAATCGGCCGGTAGCCGGTGCAGCGGCACAGGTTTCCAGAGAGCTCTGTTTGGGCGATTTCGCGGGTGATCGGTTGGCCGTTCAAAACGTGTTTTTGGTACATGCCAAACAGGCTCATGACAAAACCGGGGGTGCAAAAACCGCATTGCGAGGCATGGCACTGCACCATCGCTTCTTGCGCCGGGTGTTGGCTGGCGGCGTTTCCTGGCTTCCCTGCGTTCGCCGGGCTGAGGTCTTCAACCGTCCACAGCGCCAGCCCATGGACCGAATGGGCTAGTCGAATGCAGCTGTTGACGGCCTTGAACGTCAGTTGCTCGCCTTCACCATTTCCATTGGCCTCGCCGAGCACCACCGTGCAGGCACCGCAGTCGCCTTCGCCGCAGCCTTCTTTGGTGCCGGTGAGGCCTAAGTCTTCACGCAAGACCTCTAGCAGGGTGCGGCTGGGTGGTACATTGTCCAGCGTCACGACTTCGCCGCGCCTCACGAACTGTATGGTTTGACTGTTGGGGGTGGTCATAGATGCGTTCATAGAAGAGTCAGGGTAAACAATCAGGCAAACGTCGGCATACGGATCGGCATATCAACCGCATGGCTAAACAGGTATGAACGATCAGGCGCTTTTCGACAAGATAGACCTCCATCTCATCAGGGTCTTGAACACCGTGCTCACAGAACGCAGCGTTTCGCGCGCAGCCATCCGACTTGGAATGTACCAACCCGCCGTCAGCGCGGCGCTGCGTCGCCTGCGCGACTTGGCGGGTGATCCGCTGTTGGTGCGCTCGGGCGCCGGCATGGTGCCCACCGATGCCGGTCTGCGCATGATCGGTCCTTCGGCGAGTATTTTGCGCGCCGCTGAAGTGATGTTCAGCGACGCCCGCGGCTTTGATCCGGCCACCGCTAAAACAGTCTTCAGCCTGGCTGCCAGCGACTACCTCGACCCCTTGTTTTTGCCGCAGCTGGTCGCGCAAATCAAGTCGCAAGCGCCGCACTGCCGGATTGAAATGCGGGCGCTGTCGCCGGAGTCAGACTACCGAAGCCATCTGGCCCAAGGCGAGATTGACATCGTCATTGGCAACTGGGCTTCGCCGCCGGATGACTTGCACATGGGGCGCTTGTTTGGCGACGAGGTGGTCTGCTTAGTGTCCCGCGAGCACCCCGCCGTGCGGCGGGGTTGGGACGTCAAGAGCTGGCTGGAAGCGGAGCACATTGCACCCACGCCGACGCACCTCGGGGCCAAAGGCGTGATCGACGACCACTTAGAGCAGCTTGGCATGCAGCGCAACATCATGGCGCGCTGCCCACATTTTGGACTGATCCCAGCGATGGTGGCATCAAGTTTGCTGGTGCTGACC
>JABMMH010000001.1 GCA_013205645.1 Polaromonas sp.
CTGCAGGCCGGCTAACCGGGGCCGAAGAAGTCATTGCCAGCGCATGCGTGGTGTTGCCGAGCTTGTCAGCGGGTACATGCGTGAGGCTGTCACTCGCAGGGCCAAAGACCTGCGCCAGCACATCTGCCGAGGACTCGAAATCAAAGCCTGGCAAACCCAGCATGTTGCCCAACACGCGCAAAACTTTCCAAGCAGGACGGGTGTCGCCCAAGGGCTTAACGACCGCATGGAAACTCTGAATACGACCTTCGGCGTTGACGAAAGTACCCGGCGTTTCTGTGAAGGGGGCTATCGGCAACAGCACGTCGCAAAAAGCCATGTTGGCCTTGAACGGGCTCAGCGTGACGACCATCTGCGCATGCTCCAAGCCTGCCGCCGCTTGCGCGCCAGCAGCCGAATCGAACTCAGGCTCGTTGTTGAGCAAGATAACCGCTTTGAGTTGGCCGCCCAGCATTTGCCCGGCGTTCAGGCCGGCAGCGATAGGCTGCGCGCCAGCCAGCTGTGCGCCCACCGTGTTGGCCGCTTCTGTGAGGTAACCCAAGGAGGCTCCTGTTTGCATCGCAATCCAGTTGCTCAATGCCAGCAGGCGGCTGGCTTGGGCATGGTGTGCTGCGGCATTGCCGAGCAAGATGGCTTTGCGCTCGCCGCCGAGCAGCGACAAGGCCATGGCCTTGGCCGCAGCGCTGATGGCAGGTGGCTGCAAGCCGACTGGCAAAGCTGCACCGTTTTCTGCGGCAATCGCAGCAGCCAGTTCAGCCAGTTGCTTGAACCAGTCAGCCGGCTCGGCCAGCAAGCGGCCAGCCAGCGGCAAGGCCCAAGCATCTGCCGCTGACAACTCGTGCGTAGAGACGATGGCGTTGACCGCGCAACCCTTGCGGGCGGCTTGACGAATGCGTTGGGCAAACAGCGGATGGTCTTTACGCAGGTTGGAACCGACGACCAACACGCGTTGCAGGTCGCTCAGCGAGGCAATCGACGTGCCCAACCAACGCACTGAATCACTCGGTGTGAAGTCGGCGTTGCGCAGGCGATAGTCAATGTTCTCGCTGCCCAGACCGCGCATCAAAGCGCCGGCCAAGTACAACTCTTCAACCGTGCTGTGTGGGCTGGCCAGCGTGCCAATACTGGCCGCACCGTGGTCTGCCTTGATAAGTTTGAGGCCGTTGGCAACATACTCCAGCGCGGTCTGCCAATCAACAGTAGCCCACTTGCCGCCCTGCTTGATCATTGGGCTGGTCAGGCGTTCGTTGGTGTTCAGGGCTTCGTACGAAAAACGATCGCGGTCTGCAATCCAGCATTCATTGATGTCTTCGTTTTCAAGCGGCAAGACACGCATGACCTTATTATTTTTGACCTGGATGATCAGGTTGCTGCCAGTCGAGTCATGCGGGCTGATCGACTTGCGACGCGACAGCTCCCACGTGCGAGCGCTGTACCGAAATGGCTTGCTGGTCAGCGCACCGACGGGGCAGATGTCGATCATGTTGCCCGACAGCTCGGAGTCCACCGACATGCCGACAAAGGTCTCGATCTCGGCATGCTCGCCGCGGTGCGACATGCCGAGCTCCATCACGCCGCCGATTTCTTGGCCGAAACGAACGCAGCGCGTGCAATGAATGCAACGGCTCATTTCCTGCATCGACACCAGCGGTCCGACGTCCTTGTGGAAGACCACGCGTTTTTCTTCTTCGTAGCGCGAACCACTGCTGCCATAACCAACAGCCAAGTCTTGCAACTGGCATTCGCCGCCTTGATCGCAAATCGGGCAATCCAGCGGGTGGTTGATCAGCAAAAACTCCATCACACCCTTTTGGGCTTTGATGGCTTTTTCGGTTTTGGTGAAGACCACCATGCCCTGCGTCACCGGTGTCGCGCAGGCGGGCATCGGCTTGGGGGCCTTTTCAATATCCACCAGACACATGCGGCAGTTGGCCGCAATGCTGAGTTTCTTGTGATAACAGAAATGCGGAATGTAGGTACCGGCTTTATCGGCCGCATGCATCACCGTGCTGCCAGCGGGCACTTCCACTTTCTGACCGTCAAGTTGGATTTCAACCATTGATTTGCTTTCGCTCTTGCTTTAACTTGTTGCTTTAGCCGTGGGGCACTGGCAGTGCGTCAACCGGGACCAAGCAGGTCTTGTGGGTGATGTGGTGCTCAAACTCAGCACGGAAATGCTTGATCATGGCGCGCACCGGCATGGCCGCGGCATCGCCCAGCGCACAGATGGTGCGGCCCTGAATATTGTCGGAGACCGAGTTCAACATGTCGAGATCGCTCTCGCGGCCTTTGCCGTGTTCAATCCGGTCAACCATGCGCCACAGCCAGCCCGTGCCTTCGCGGCAAGGGGTGCACTGGCCGCAGCTTTCGTGCATGTAAAAGTAAGACAGACGCAGCAAGCACTTGACCATGCAACGGGTCTCGTCCATGACAATGACAGCGCCTGAACCCAGCATCGAGCCGGCCTTGGCGATGGAGTCGTAGTCCATGTTGGTGGCCATCATGATGTCGCCTGGCAGCACCGGCATGGACGAACCGCCGGGGATCACCGCTTTGAGCTTGCGTCCACCGCGCATGCCGCCCGCGAGTTCTAACAAGGTCGCGAAAGGCGTGCCCATCGGAATTTCGTAGTTGCCTGGACGCTCGACGTCACCGCTGATGGTGAAGATCTTGGTGCCACCGTTGTTGGGCTTGCCGCATTCCAAGTAAGCTTGGCCGCCGTTGCGGATGATCCAAGGCACAGCAGCGAAAGTTTCGGTGTTGTTGATGGTGGTCGGCTTGCCGTAGAGGCCGAAGCTCGCCGGGAACGGCGGCTTGAAGCGCGGCTGCCCCTTCTTGCCTTCGAGCGACTCCAGCAA
>JABMMH010000308.1 GCA_013205645.1 Polaromonas sp.
CTGCGGTGATCATCTCGCCGGAGGTCACACGCGGCAGGTACTTGGCTTTTTGCTCGGCGCTGCCGGCGTGGTGCAAGTGCGGGCTGGCCATGTCGGTGTGGACCAGCACCGTGATGATGAAGCCGGCAAAAGTCGACTGTGACAACGCCTCGGCAAACACCAAGTTGGTCAGCGCGTCGCCCTCACCGCCGCCGTAAGCTGAGTCGTACATCAGGCCGAGCAAACCCGCTTGGCCCATGCGGCGCAACACATCACGCGGCACCATGCCGGCCTGTTCCCAGGCGGCGCCATGCGGCTCAACCTCGCGGGCGATGAAACGGGCGATCTGGTCGCGCAACAGTTCGTGTTCAGGGCAGTCGTAAATTGTTTTCATGTCAATTTTCCTTTGATTGATGATGCTGGGTTACATGCGGAACACGCCAAATTTTGGCTCTGGAATCGGCGCATTCAGCGACGCCGACAAACCCAAGGCCAGCACGCGGCGTGTGTCGGCCGGGTCGATCACGCCGTCGTCCCACAACCTTGCAGTCGAGTAGTAAGGGCTAGACTGGTGCGCGAATTGGTCGAGCACCGGCTGCTTGAAGGCGGCTTCTTCTTCGGCGCTCCAACTGCCGCCGCGGCCTTCAATGCCATCGCGTTTGACGGTGGCCAACACGCCGGCCGCTTGCTCGCCGCCCATGACGCAGATGCGCGCGTTCGGCCACATCCACAAAAACCGGGGTGAAAACGCCCGGCCACACATGCCGTAATTACCCGCGCCGTAGCTGCCGCCAATGATGACCGTGAACTTCGGCACGCTGGCAGTGGCCACGGCCGTGACCATCTTGGCGCCGTGCCGCGCAATGCCTTCGTTTTCGTACTTGCGGCCGACCATGAAGCCGGTGATGTTCTGCAAAAACACCAAAGGGATTTTGCGTTGGCAGCAGAGTTCGATGAAGTGCGCGCCTTTTTGCGCCGACTCGGAAAACAGCACGCCGTTGTTGGCGATGATGCCGACCGGCATGCCTTCAATGTGCGCAAAACCGCAGACCAACGTGGCGCCAAAACGCGCTTTGAATTCATGCAGCTCACTGCCATCGACGATGCGCGCAATCACCTCATGCACGTCGTAGGGTTTGCGTGTGTCGAGCGGAATCACGCCATAGAGTTCAGCCGTGTCATACAAGGGCGGCACTGGCGCACGCAGCGTTTGCGCCACCCGCTTGCTGCGGTTCAGACTGGCCACGGCTTGCCGGGCCAGCGCCAGCGCGTGCGCATCGTTTTGCGCCAAGTGGTCGGCCACGCCTGACAAACGCGTGTGCACGTCGCCACCGCCCAAATCTTCAGCCGAGACGATCTCACCAATCGCGGCCTTGACCAGCGGCGGGCCACCCAGAAAAATCGTGCCTTGGTTTTTGACGATGATGGTTTCGTCGCTCATGGCGGGCACATAAGCGCCGCCGGCGGTGCACGACCCCATGACGACGGCGATCTGCGCGATGCCCTGCGCGCTCATGTTGGCCTGGTTGTAAAAAATACGGCCGAAGTGATCGCGATCAGGGAACACATCGTCCTGGTTCGGCAAGTTGGCGCCGCCTGAATCGACCAGGTAAATACACGGCAAGTTGTTTTGCATGGCGACCTCTTGTGCCCGCAAATGCTTCTTCACCGTCATCGGGTAGTAGGTGCCGCCTTTGACCGTGGCGTCGTTGCAAATGATCAGGCAGTCGATGCCGCTGACACGGCCGATGCCGGTGATGACACCCGCACAAGGCGCGCTGTCCGTGCCATCGCGGTCTGGGTACATCGCCAGCGCCGCCAACGGCGACAACTCCAAAAAAGGCGTGCCGGGGTCGAGCAGCATCTGCACCCGCTCACGCGGCGGCAACTTACCGCGCGCGACGTGTTTGGCGCGCGCCACTTCACCGCCGCCAGCTGCGACGATGGCGACCTGTGTGCGCAGCGCTTCCACTTGCACCCGCAAAGCAGCGGCGTTGGTTTGAAAGTCAGCGGAGCGGGCGTTGAGCTTGGTTTCCAGAACTGGCATGTGTCTCCCCTTAGCAGGACTTGGCAGGACGCTGCATGATGCACGCGCCGATGCGACAGCTTAGGCCGAAAATGAACGACTGAACTGCCACAAAGGTTGCAAATCTTGCCAGACTCACGCAAACTCTGGCTATGCTTGTCCGCACGCCATTGTCTACGCCATCAACGGTGACCTCTCCCCCCAACGCGCCTGTTGCTGCCACGCCGATGGCCTACGCCAGGGAAATTGAAGCGGCCTACCAACGCACCGGACTGAGCCCAGCGAGTGCGCTCAAGCTGGCACAGATCACGCCAGCTCAATTGAAAAAAACAGACGCCAACATCACGACGCGGCAAATGGAAGTGTTGTCTGGCACCGCCATGCAAGCGCTGGACGACGAAGCCATGGGCGCTTTCAGCCGGCGCCTGCCTTGGGGCAGTTACGGCATGCTGGCGCGTGCTTCACTGGGCGCGCCTGACCTGGGCATGGCTCTCAAGCGCTGGTGCCGCCACCACGCGCTGTTAACCGACGACATTCAGCTCAAGCTCGTCACGACTGGCGACAGCACGGCCATCGTGCTGGAAGAACGCAGCGATCTGGCCAGACACGGACAAGGCGCCCGCGAATTTTGTCTGGTGCATGTGCTGCGCAACATCCACGGCTTGGCCTGCTGGTACATCGACTCTCGCATTGCGCTGCAGGGTGCGCACTTTCCGTTTGCCCAACCACCGCACGGCGAGGCTTATGCGCTGATGTTTCCGGGCGCCATCCACTTTGATGCGGCACAGGCTGAGCTGCGTTTTGACGCGCGTTATCTGGTCCTGCCCTTGCGCCGTGACGAGAAAGCGCTGCAGCAGATGTTGCAACGCGCCCTGCCGCTGACCGTGCGGCCGTACCGCCGCGACCGCTTGCTGGTGCAGCAGGTGCGCCAAGCGCTGAGCAACTCACAAGTACTGAGCCACAACGCCGACACCTTGGCCGCGGCGCTCAACCTGTCGCCGCGCTCTTTGCACCGGCAACTGCAAGAAGAAGGCGCGTCGCTGCAACAACTCAAAGACGAGGTGCGCAGCCAAAAAGCCAAGGACTTGCTGCTGCGCACGGCGCAGCCGGTCAAGCAAGTGGCTGCGGCCTCAGGCTTTCGCAATGAAAAGAGTTTTATCCGGGCGTTTAGAAGTTGGGCCGGTTGCACGCCCACCGACTTTCGGCGCGGCGTGGCGGACTAACTCAAACTCAAAGACCGGCGGGCTGCCGCTCGCCCAAAGCGATGTCGAGCATCATCTCGCGGGCCAGTGAGCCGACTTCTTGTTGCAGCGCTTCAACCGACACGGCCGCCGGCACCAGCAGGTGCGCTGCGACCTTGAAAGTCTGCTTGCCAGACACGCCGCTGCGCACGATGTCGGTGTGAATGCTCTCAATGCTGACGCCGCGCCCGGCCAACAGCTTGGTCAGGTTGCTGACGATACCGAGCCGGTCTTCGCCCACCAGCTCCAACTCCACCACTCGCAGCGAGCTGGCCAGATTGGTGCCGTCGCTTCTGGCGACCATGACTTGTAAACCGCTGGACGCCAGATCGCGCAGCGAAGTCGCCAACGCATCGGCTTTCTCGCGCGGTACTTCAAGGTGAACCATGCCGGCAAACTCACCGGCCAGTCGGGTCATGCGGCTCGCCGCCCAATTGGCTCCGAAGCGCTGCGCCCGCTCAGCCAAAGAACTGACGATGCCTTGACGATCCGCACCGACGATCGAGACCACGAGTGAAGTGACCGTCGGCGACGACTCCTCGGTCAACACCACCGCCTTGCGAATCATCGGGGCCCGGGTGGCAAAACGTGGGTCTTGTGGGTTGGCAGGAACGCTGCCTTGCACGCGGGCGATCTGCACCACCCTGCGCAGCAAGTCAATGCCCATGGGCGCCAGCGCGCGCTCCCACAGTTCGCGCGCGGTCTCGCCTTTATTAACAAAGCACCAGTCTTGCGCGGCGATGGCACCGGCATCCCAGCCATCGGCCAAGTGATAAACCGAGCCGCCAGCGATCACGTCGCCTTCCAAAATCGTCCATTCGACCGCGGCGATGCCGCGGTGCCTCGGCAACAGCGAAGGGTGGTAACCGATACCGCCCAAGCGCGACCGCGCCAGGGCATCGTCGCTGACCCGCGCATGCGTGTGCGCGGCGATGATGAGGTCGGTGCCCTCGGCAATCGCCTCGCCCGGCACCATCTTTGGGTTCTCCAGCACATGCAGCGCAATGCCAGCGGCCCGCGCGGCCAAGGCCAGCCGGTCGTCAACCGCGGGGGCCACGATGCTGGTGAACTCAATGCCTTCTTCGTGGCGCAAGGCCTCAAAGACAGAGGCGGCAAAAAAACGGGAACCGACCAACGCACATTTCATGGACACATCTCTTGTTTCAGTAATCGATCATCGAACTTTGTCGCAGGCTCAGACAGCGAGCGCTTCAGCCACCGGCTGCTGCAAACCAATCCGGTCCAGCGCGCCAGCCAGATTCTCCACCGTGCGGTCGACCTGGTGCCACTTTTCCAGACCAAACAGGCCGACGCGGAAAGTCTTGAAGTCAGCGCCTTCGTCGCACTGCAAGGGTACACCGGCAGCGGTCTGCAAGCCTTGCTCTAAAAACTTTTTGCCGGATTGAATGTCCGGGTCTGTCGTGTAGCTGACCACCACACCCGGGGCCTTGAAACCTTCGGCGGCGACGCTCGGCAAGCCGCGGCTTTCAAACATAGCGCGCACTTTGTGACCGAGCAATTCTTGCTCGGCCTTGACCTTGGTAAAGCCGTAGGCCTGGGTTTCTTTCATCACCGCGCGCAGGCGTGTGAGGGCGTCTGTCGGCAAGGTCGCGTGGTAGGCGTGGCCGCCTTTTTCATAGGTTTCCATGATCTGCAACCACTTCTTCAAGTCGCAGGAATAGCTTGAGCTGGTGGTGCCATCGATGGCGGCGCGAGCGCGCGCGCTGAGCATCACCATGGCGCAGCAAGGTGAGCTGCTCCAGCCTTTTTGCGGCGCTGAAATCAACAGATCGACGCCATTGGCTTGCATGTCAACCCACATGGCGCCAGAGGCGATGCAGTCCAACACAAACAGGCCACCCACCGCATGCACGGCATCGGCCACGGCACGCAAGTAGCTGTCGGGCAAGATCATGCCGGAGGAGGTTTCGACGTGCGGCGCAAACACCAGCGCGGGCTTTTCTTTGGCAATCGCGGCCACCACGTCGGCGATCGGTGCCGGTGCCCACGGTGCTTGCGCGCCGGCGTGGGTTTGGCGCGCCTTGATCACGCTGTGCGTGGCCGGGATGCTGCCCATCTCAAAAATCTGCGTCCAGCGGTAGCTGAACCAGCCGTTGCGGATGACCAGCACGTGCTTGCCAGCGGCGAACTGACGCGCCACGGATTCCATGCCGTAGGTGCCGCTGCCGGGCACCAAGGCCACCGAGTGAGCGCCATAGACTTCCTTGAGGATGCCGGAAATGTCCGTCATCACGCCCTGAAAGTTCTTGGACATGTGGTTCAGCGAGCGGTCGGTGTAGACCACCGAAAACTCAAGCAGGCCATCTGGGTCAACGTTGGGCAAAAGTCCGGGCATGGTGTGTCTCGCTTTCTTTTAAAAAATTGAAATGGGAGCTTATCACCGCTGGTCGTTTCCGTGAAATCTGCGGCTTTTGGCGTTTTGGCTTTGTCAAAATGGAAAAAGGCCTCGCATGCGTGAGGCTTTTTTTGGACATGCAGAGTGAGAATTACTTCTTGCGCTCAGCCACTGCTTTTTCGGCAGCTCGTACAAGATCCACACCCACGGTGTTGGTCCATTTGTCGTAGACCGGACGCGTCGCTTTGACAAACACAGCACGTTCTTCAGCCGTCAGTTGCGTCACGGTCACGCCCATCGCGGCGATGTCCTTGAAGACCGGCTTGTCCGCCTCGATCAAACCCTTGCGTGCCATCACGATTTCTTGCTTGCCGGCGTCGATGGCGGCTTGCCGCACGATGGCTTGGTCAGCCGGTGTCCACGAAGCCCAGACTTCTTTGTTGACCACGAAGATCAGCGGATCGGCCACGTAACCCCAGGTTGTGAGGAATTTTTGGCCAACGTTTTGCATCTTCAGCACAGTGAACAAAAACAGCGGATTTTCTTGACCGTCGACCGCACCGCTGGCCAGCGCTGGCTGTGCATCCGCCCAGCTCATCTGGGTCGGGTTGGCGCCCAAGGCGGTGAACACGTCAGAGTAAATCGGCGAGCCGACGACGCGGATTTTCATGCCCTTCAAATCAGCCGGTGACTTGATCGCCCGCTTCGAATTGGTCAGTTCGCGAAAACCGTTTTCACCCCACGCCAGTGGCAGCGCACCAGCCTTGTCGACTGTCGCGAAAATTTTCTTACCGACCTCTCCCTGCGTCAACGCGTCGATAGCCGCGTGATCCGGCATCAGGAAAGGCATGGAGAACAGATTGAGTTCCTTGATCTGCGGCGACCAATTGATGGTCGAACCGACCGCCATGTCGATCACGCCTTGGCGCAGCGCGCTGAACTCACGCGTCTGGTCGCCCTGAATCAACGACACGCCCGGGAACAGCTTGATGTTGATGCGACCGGCGGTGCGCTCTTTGACCAAGTCAGACCAGATCTTGCCGGCCATGCCCCAAGGGGTTGGCGGGCCAAGCACCAGCGACATTTTGTATTCGGACTTGTAGCCAGCCTGCGCCATCGCGCCGGTGGCAAAACCAAGGGCGGTAGCAGCTAAGGCCAAGCCCAGCAGAGTGCGGCGAAATTTCATGGGAGTCTCCTTTTTAATATAAATGCGGAATGCGACTGACAAACAAAAAAACAGGTGGCAAACGGGCTCAATAGCCCAACTGGCGCGGCAACCACAGCGCGAGTTCTGGAAAGGCAATCACCAGCACCATCACGATGAACATGGAGAACAGCATCCAACCGACCCAGCGAACGGTCTCTTCCATCGGCACTTTGGCGATACGGCAAGAGACCATCAAATTAACGGCCAGCGGCGGCGTGAATTGCCCCAGCGCCACTTTCAGCGTGAGGATGACGCCAAACCACACCGGGTCCCACTTGTAGAACTGCATGATGGGCAGCAGCAGCGGCACAAAGATCAAGAAGATAGAGACACCGTCGAGAAACATGCCCACCGTCACCAGCATCAAAATCAGCAGCGCCAGCACACCGTATTCGCCCAAACCGGAATTCACAATGGCCCGTGCGACAGGGTCAATCACCCCCAGCGTCGACAGCGAATACGCAAAGATGCCGGCCAGCGAGACGACCAGCAAAATCACGGCAGACAGCTCTCCCGACTCGCGCAAGATGATGAACAAATCGCGAACTTTGATGGTGTGGTAAATGGCCATGCCAACGAAGAGTCCGTAGAACACAGCCACCACTGCAGCTTCAGTTGGCGTGAACCAGCCGGCGCGCATGCCGCCCAAAATCAGCACTGGTGCGGCCAAACCCCAAACCGCCTCGCGCAGACTTTTCCAGAATTCAGGGCGTGGCAGCGAGGCTTCGAGCGCGCCCATTTTGTGTTTGCGTGCCAACCAGACGGCCGGGATCATCAAGGCCAATCCGGCCATCACACCGGGAATCATGCCCGCGGCGAACAGCGCCGGCACCGACGCACCCGGCACCAACACGGAGTAAACAATGAAGGCAATCGACGGTGGGATCAGGATGTCGGTGGCCGCTGCGGCGCCCACCACGCTGGCAGAGAAAGCTGGCGGATAACCGGCACGGCTCATGGCCAAAATCATCACCCCACCCACAGCGGCGGCGTTGGCCGGGCCCGAGCCAGAAATACCGCCCAGAAACATCGCGACGGCAATAGCGACCAAGGGCAACATGCCGGGTCCGCGCCCGACGATGGCCACCGCCAAATTGACCAGCCGCAAGGCCACACCCGAACGATCGAAGATCGAGCCGACCAAGACAAACATGGGGATCGCCAGCAGCGGGTATTTGCCCAGCCCGGCATAGAAGTTTTGCGGCACGGCCAACAGGCCGAACCACTGCGCATCGGCATTCGCCAGTGCGATGCAAGCGGCACCGGCCAACCCCAAGGCGGCGCCAATCGGCACGCCCATCAAAAGCATGACGATGAAGGCGACGAACAGAAGAGTGGGGATCATGACCAGGCCCTCATTCCCGCCGCCCACGTCGAATGAACAGACCGAGTGCGCGGCCGGCGATGGCCACCGACATGATCGGCAGCCAGACCGTGTACCACCACTGCGGCACGCCAATGCCCGGCGAGGTCTCGCCATATCGGATGTCGTCGTAAACCATGCGTGTGCTCAGCACGGCGATCAGCACGAACAACAAAAACACCATGATGGCGCCGAAGCGAGCCAGTGCGCGCTGACGGGCCAGCGGGCCGTTGTCGGCAAAGTACTCGATACGGATTTGCCGATTTCGCGCGACCGAGGCCGAACCGGCGACCAGCGCCAGCGCGATCATCAGGAACACCGAGAACTCTTCTGTCCATGCAAACGACTGGCTGGTGAAGTAGCGCACCAGCACATTCGCAAAGGTGATGAGCGCCAACAAGCCCATGACGATGACGGTCAGCCAGTCCTCAATCTTCAGGGGGATGACGGTGACTTCGTCCTGATCGGCAGGGCTGGGCACGGGGCCGGGCGGCGTGGTGATATCGGAGATCAGTGACATAGGTAGAGCAAGGAGATTAGTGCCGCGGAACAAGCTCGGCATTGTAGGGGGCCATGCTTTCAATCTCGCCCTGCCCTTGTCCTAGACGAGGTCGGCCAGCGCCCCCATGTCCGTGAAGATGACGCTGGCACCCGCGGCGCGCAAGGCGTTCGGCGCGTCATGCCCCGCCTCGGCCGGACTGTAGCCAAACACCGTGGCGCCAGCCGCCACACCGGCCGCCACGCCCGTGACCGTGTCTTCCACCACAACGCAGCGTTGGGGGTCGACGCCCAAGGCTGCCACGGCCGCCAAATAAACATCGGGGGCGGGTTTGGAACGCGGCATCTCGTGGCCGCTGAAAATGAAGTCCTTGAAGTAAGGCATGAGGCCGCACTTCTCCAATTGCAGCTCAACCTTGAAGCGGTCAGCACCCGAAGCACAGGCAATCAGCCCACCGTACAGCGCATGAATTTTGGCTACTGCATCAACCGCGTTGGGAATCGCTTGCAGGCCGGCCACCAAACCGAGGTTGCGTCGCTCGCGAAAGCGCAGCATCCAGTCTTCGGTCATGGGTTGGCCGGTGCGCGTCTCGATCAAGACCCGCTCGTCTTTGACTGCCTTGCCAATAAAGATGCGCATGCATTCAGCCGGGGTCAGCGTCCAGCCGGACTCTTGCAACATGTCGCGCAACACGCCGTTGGTGATGGACTCGCTGTCAACCAGCACGCCATCGCAATCAAATAAAACAGCTTGGAAATTCATCCGTAGATGATAAGGCGCCCGGCAACATCCCTGCCTACATCGAATCCCCGTCGACATACAGCCAGCGCCCATCTTGACGCACAAAACGGCTTTTTTCATGCAGCCGCGTGGCCTTGCCGCCCAGCCGGTAACGCGCCACAAATTCGACCTCTGCGCTGTCCGGGCCAGTCACTTGATGGCGCCGAACCTCCAGCCCCAGCCAGCGCGCATCAGGTTCAAAATCCAGTGTGTCGGGCCGCGTGCTGACATGCCAGGTGGCGCGCAGGTAGTCGGCTTGTTGCAAGACAAAGGCGCTGTAACGGGAACGCATCAGCGCCTCGGCGTCGGGCGCTGGCGATTCAAGCCAGCGATGCAGATAGCGACCGCAGCAAGCAGCCAAAGTCAAAGGTCGGCGTGGGCCGGTTTTTGGGTTTGTTTCGCGGCCGCAAGGACACGGGTCATCAACGCCCACGGAACATCAAGCCTTGCCCGGTGGCCGGCTGGCGGCTTTGTGCTCTTCGAGCGTCTGCACCGGTGCGCCTTGTCCAGTCCAATCGGCAAAGCCGCCGTCGATGTGCGCGACATTGGTCATGCCCATGTCTTGCAGCGCCTTGGTGGCCAGCGCACTGCGCCAACCGGCACCGCAAAACAACACGAACTCACGCGACTCGTCGCCAAACACCGGTTTGAAATACGGCGAATCGGGGTCGACCCAAAACTCCAACATGCCGCGCGGCGCGAGCAGTGCGCCCGGCAGCGTGCCACCGCGCTCTAACTCACGCGGGTCACGAATGTCAACGATTTGCAGCTTCGGGTCACCCAAACGTTCACGAATTTGGGCCACGCTGTAGGTGGTGACTTCGGCCATGGCCTCGTCAACCAGTACGCGGAATCCTTTGGTGATGGCCATGATTTTTCCTCTTTAATCCGACTGATCGGGTTACAGCAATTCGATGGCGAGGGCAGTACCCTCACCGCCGCCAATGCACAAAGTCGCCACGCCTTTTTTCAGGCCGCGGGCCTTCAGGGCATACAGCAAGGTGACGATGATGCGGGCGCCGCTGGCACCAATCGGATGACCCAAGGCACACGCACCGCCGTTGACATTGACGATGTCGTGGCTGATACCCAGCTCTTTCATGGCGGCCATCGGCACCACGGCGAAGGCCTCGTTGATTTCCCACAGGTCGACATCAGCCACCTGCCAGCCGATTTTTTTCAGCAACTTTTGCACAGCGCCCACCGGCGCGGTGGTGAACCACTCGGGCGCTTGGGCGAAGGTGGCGTGGCCGACGATACGGGCGATTGGCGTCGCACCCAAGGTCTTGGCGGTGGAGGCGCGGGTCAGCACCAACGCGGCCGCGCCATCGTTGATGGACGAGCTGGACGCCGCCGTGATGGTGCCGTCTTTTTTGAACGCTGGACGCAGCGCCGACATCTTCTCTAGCTTGACCTTGCCTGGGCCTTCGTCGATGGAGATGATCGTTTCGCCGGCGCGGCCCTTCACCGTGACTGGCGTGATCTCGGCCTGGAAAGCGCCGGATTCGATCGCCGCCCGGGCGCGTTGCACGCTGGCTGTCGCGAAGGCGTCTTGTGCCTCCCGCGTGAACTGGTATTTGTCGGCGCACTGCTCGCCAAAGGTGCCCATGGCGCGGCCTGGCTCGTACGCGTCTTCTAGGCCGTCGAGCATCATGTGGTCGTAAATACGGTCGTGGCCGATGCGAACGCCGCTGCGGCCTTTCAGCAACAGATGCGGCGCATTGGTCATGCTTTCCATGCCGCCTGTGACCATCACGTCACGGCTGCCAGCGATCAACTGGTCGGTGGCGAGCAGTGTCGCTTCCATACCCGAACCGCACATCTTGGACAACGTCACCGCGCCCGCGCTGGCCGGCAAGCCGCCCTTGAAACCGGCTTGCCGCGCAGGCGCTTGGCCCTGCCCGGCCATCAGGCAATTGCCGAACAGCACCTCGTCAACGAGGGCCGGTGAAATACCGGCACGCTCAATCGCCGCCTTGATCGCGGCACCGCCAAGATCGTGCGCAGCCAAAGATGAAAAGTCGCCCTGAAAGCCGCCCATAGGCGTGCGAGCGGCACCGAGAATGACGATGGAATCAGACATGTTTTCTCCTTGAATAGTTTGAAAATTTATCGCGGCGCCTTGGCCACGCTGTCGACGGCGGCTCGGTACATCGGCTCTAAGCCGTTGTTGCCCGTGACGGTGACCCGCATGTCTTGCAGCAGGCCGTCGTGAATACCGTAAACCCAGCCGTGCAGCGAGACGTTTTGCCCGCGCGACCAGGCGTCTTGCAGCACGGTGCTCTGCGCGACGTTGACAACTTGCTCAATCACATTGAGTTGCACCAGCGCGTCGCAGCGAAATTCTTCAGCAATCCCGTTGATCAGCGATTGGTGGCGGTCACGCACATCTTGAATGTGGCGCAACCAGTTGTCGGCCAAACCAATCCGCGCGCCTTCCAGCGCCGCACGAACGCCGGAGCAGCCGAAGTGGCCGACCACCATCACGTGCTCAACTTTGAGCCTTTCAACGGCAAACTGAATGGTCGACAGCGCGTTCAGGTCTGAATGCACCACCACGTTGGCCACGTTGCGGTGCACGAAGACTTCACCCGGCTCCAGCCCGGTCAACAAGTTGGCCGGGACACGGCTGTCAGAGCAACCAATCCACATGTACTTGGGCGTTTGCTGTTGAACCAAGCTGGTGAAAAAACCGGGCCGCTCGGCTTCCATTTGCGCGGCCCACGCGCGGTTGTGTTCGAAAAGATTGTTGATTGAGTTTGTCATGCGTCGATCTTAGTCATTTGGTGCCAAGACTGTGGCTCAACAGGTTTCGGCGAACAGCTCGCGGCCGATCAGCATGCGGCGGATTTCGCTGGTGCCAGCGCCGATTTCGTAGAGCTTGGCATCGCGCCACAAACGTCCCAGCGGATAGTCGTTGATGTAGCCGTTGCCGCCAAAAATCTGCACGCCTTCGCCAGCCATCCAAGTGGCTTTTTCAGCACACCACAAAATCACCGAGGCACAGTCTTTGCGTACTTGCCGCACATGCTCAACACCCAGCAGGTCCAGATTTTTGGCCACGGTGTAAGCAAACGAGCGGCCGGCTTGCAGCACGGTGTACATGTCCGCGACCTTGCCTTGAATCAGTTGAAACTCGCCAATGCTTTGGCCGAACTGCTTGCGGTCATGGATATAGGGAATGACGCTGTCCATGACGGATTGCATGATGCCCAGAGGTCCGCCGGTGAGCACGGCGCGCTCGTAATCGAGGCCGCTCATCAGCACTTTGGCGCCACTGTTCAAGCCGCCCAAAATATTCTGCGCCGGCACTTCGACGTTGTTAAAAACAAGCTCTCCGGTGTGGCTGCCGCGCATGCCGAGCTTGTCGAGCTTTTGCGCGACAGAAAACCCGGCCATGGTTTTTTCAATCAGGAAGGCGGTGACACCGCGCGCACCCAATTCTGGTTCGGTCTTGGCGTAGACCACCAGCGTGTCGGCGTCTGGGCCGTTGGTGATCCACATTTTGCTGCCGTTGAGCAGGTAATAACCGCCTTTGTCTTCGGCCTTTAGCTTCATGCTGAGGACGTCAGAGCCGGCACCGGGCTCGCTCATGGCCAAGGCCCCCACATGGTCGCCGCTGATGAGATTGGGCAAGTATCTTTGCCGCTGCTCAGGCGTGCCATTGCGTTTGATTTGGTTCACGCACAAGTTGCTGTGCGCGCCGTAACTCAAGCCCACCGAAGCCGAGGCACGCGAGATTTCTTCCATCGCGATCATGTGCGCGAGGTAGCCCATGTTGGCACCGCCGAACTCTTCACCGACGGTGATGCCCAGCACACCCAAGTCGCCCATCTTGCGCCACAAGTCCATTGGAAATTGGTCGCTGCGGTCGATCTCGGCGGCGCGCGGTGCAATCTCTATTTCCGCAAATTCACGCACGGCATCGCGTAAGGCGTCGATGTCTTCACCGAGCTGAAAGTTGAGTCCTGGTAGGGTCATGGCGTCTCCTTGAAGTTTGAAATAAATCAGTACGTTTGCGGCACGGGCATCAGCGTTTGCTGCATCACAGCGCAGTCGGTGACCTTGCCGTCGGCCGTCACATGCTTGACGTCCGCGGCGGTGATGATGAGGCGTTTACCGCCCTTGAGCACCCGGCCAACAGCGCGCAACTCACCGCCTTGGAATGCCGCCAAAAAATTGATCTTGTATTCCACAGTGGTGACTTCCATGCCGGGCGGTGCCACGGTGAGGCCTGCGTAGCCCGCCGCAATGTCGGCCAACGCGCCCATGGCCCCGCCATGAAAGCCGCCTTGCTGCTGCGTCACCCGGTCTGAATACGGCAGCGCCACTTCGCACAAGCCCGGCTCGACCCGTATCAGACGTGCGCCCAAATGCTGCATCAGGCCTTGCCGCACGAAGCTGGCTTCTATGCGCTTGAACAATTCGGCGGGGCTTTGAATCTGCGGTGTGTCAGCGACGGTCATGTGCAAGGGCCTTTGAATTGACGTTGACGAGACATTAATAGATGGTCAATTATGGTGATTTGATAGATCAGGCGGCTTTTTTAGCCGCTTTGGCCAGCAGAGAGCGGGCTTCTTTTTCATGCCCTTTGATCTCTTCTAAGTTGGCTTGCAGATCGGCCATTTGTTCTTCCAGACGTTGCCGATGCCCAGCCAACACCTCTAGGAATTTTTTCAGCTGCGGCGCGGTGTCGCGCGGATTGTCGTAAGAGTCAATGATGTCTTTGGCCTCACTCAAGCTCAGACCCAGCCGCTTGGCCCGCAGCGTGAGTTTGAGTCGGGTGCGGTCGCGCGCCGTGTAGATTCGGTTGCGCCCGCCCGGACCTTCGCGCTGCGGCTGCAACAAGCCCACGTCTTCGTAAAAACGCATGGCGCGGGTGGTCAGGTCAAACTCTTTGGCAAGGTCGCCGATGGTGTAAGTCGTGGCCATGGTGA
The DNA here is from genome assembly GCA_013205645.1 of Polaromonas sp. Classification (GTDB taxonomy): domain Bacteria; phylum Pseudomonadota; class Gammaproteobacteria; order Burkholderiales; family Burkholderiaceae_C; genus Polaromonas. The sequence goes on from JABMMH010000308.1 coordinate 14,389, forward strand.
AGGAAAAGCCCTGGTTGAGATGGTGTTGGGTGATAACGCATGACACGCTTGATGTCATGGATCTCTACAATTCGGCATGTTGACGTTAACGTCAACGTCAAATGTAGCGCACCGTCAGGACCCCGCATGAACCTTCTTGAACAGCAATTGAATTACCCGCTTGGCGAGACCCTGCCGGACAGCGGCCAGGCGCTGGAAGTCGCGCCCGGCGTGCGTTGGATTCGCATGGGTCTGCCGTTCGCGCTGAACCATATCAACTTGTGGCTGCTGCGTGACGAAATCGACGGTCAAGCCGGCTGGACCATCGTTGACTGC
>JABMMH010000309.1 GCA_013205645.1 Polaromonas sp.
CCTCAGCGCTGACTCGGCTGAAAAATCAAGAGCCGTCTGGTGCTCCAAAGACAAGGCCAAGGCCTGGGCCGACATGATGCTGCAGGGCAAAAATGTACCCGCCGGCAGCTGTGAAGCATCGGCCTTGGCGCGCAACATTGATTTCGCCAAAAAGAACAGGATCACCGGCACACCGACCATCATTTTTGCGGACGGCACCCGTGTCCCAGGCGCCATCAACGCGCAGCAGGTCGAGAAATATTTGGCTGAAACCAAAGCCCTATGACCGAAGCCAGCCCGCCCATTCACTACCGCGTTGAAATCGCCGACCTGCAGGCGCATCTTTTCAAAGTCACGTTGACCGTGGCAAGCCCTGCAGCGCTGCAAAAAGTCTCCTTGCCCGTATGGATTCCCGGCAGCTACTTGGTGCGTGAATTCGCTGGCCACCTGCAAGGGCTCAAGGCCAAGCAAGGCAGACGCACACTGGCCGCAGCCCAGATAGAACAACTCGACAAATGCAGCTGGTTGGTTCACTGCGCACCGGCGCGACCCTTGGTGCTGACGTACGAGGTGTATGCCAACGACCACTCGGTACGCACAGCCATACTCGGCGATGCGCGGGGATTTTTCAACGGCACCAGTTTGTGTCTGCGCGTCGAAGGCCAAGAACACAGCCTGCATGAACTGGACATCGTGGCCCCCAAAGCCAAGTCAGACTGGTCTTTGGCGACTGGGCTGGCTCCGCACAAAATCAGCAAGAACGGCTTCGGCCGCTACCGTGCCGCCGACTACGACGAGCTGGTCGACAGCCCGGTCGAGATGGGCATTTTTTGGAGCGGCAGCTTCAAGGCCTGCGGCGTGCCGCACCGCTTTGTCGTGGCCGGTGCAGCACCCAGTTTTGACGGCGCACAACTGCTGGCCGATGCGCAAAAAATCTGCGAGGTACAAATCCGTTTTTGGCACGGCAGCAAGAAGCCGCCGTTCAAACATTACGTCTTCATGCTGAAAGCCGTTGACGACGGTTACGGTGGGCTGGAGCACCGCAACTCGACCGCGCTGATTTGCAACCGACGCGACCTGCCGCGGCTTGGTGAGAAGAAAATATCGGAGGGCTACACCACGCTGCGCGGCCTCATCAGCCACGAATATTTCCACACCTGGAACGTCAAGCGCCTGCGACCCGCCGAGTTCACGCGCTACGATTACACCCGTGAAAACTACACGCAGCTGCTGTGGTTTTTTGAAGGCTTCACCAGCTACTACGACGACCTGATGCTGCGCCGCTGCGGCCTGCTCGACAACGCCGGCTACCTCAAGCTATTGAACAAAACCATCAACCAAGTGATTCAGGCGCCGGGCCGGTTGGTGCAGTCGGTGGCCGAGGCCAGTTTTGATGCGTGGGTCAAGTACTACCGGCAAGACGACAACACGCCCAACGCCACCATCAGCTACTACACCAAAGGGGCGCTGGTCGCGCTGTGCTTTGACCTCAGCCTGCGCTCATCGAGCCGGCAAAACGACGCAGGGACAAGCACCAGCGCCACGCTCGATGAAGTGATGCGCACGCTGTGGGCGCGCTGCGAAGGCGGCCCCATGACTGAAGATGATTTTGCAGCCGCCCTGCTGAGCGCCAGCGGCCGAAGCTTCGACGCCGAACTGGCCAGCTGGGTGCACGGCAAGACCGAGTTGCCGCTGAAAGAATTACTCGAACAGCACGGTCTGGCTGTGTTTGAAGAGCCCGCACAACTGGCACAACGTTTGGGTTTGCGTGTGACCGAGTCGCAAGGCGTCGTGGTCAAGACCGTGCTGCGTGGTGGCGCGGCAGAACGCGCCGGCTTCGCGCCCGGCGACGAATGGCTGGGCATCGAAGCCGCCAAGACCGGCTGGCGCATGAGCAAACTCGACGACCTGCTGCTCTACGCCGGCCACAAAAACAAACTGCAAGCGCTGGTGGCCCGCGACAAACGCTTGCTGCGACTGCCGCTCACCTTGCCGACAGCGGTCACCACTTGGCGCCTTGCTGTCAAGGACTCGACCCCACTCAACCAATGGCTGAATCCGGTGACCTGAAACCGCTTGGTTCAAAATACAGCGACAGATTCATTCAGAGACAGCAACTACCCAAGGAAACGCATGGACTACGAAACAATTTTGGTCAGCCGCCAAGGCCCGGACAACCGCCAAGTCGGCATCGTCACGTTGAACCGGCCCAAGCAACTCAACGCGCTGAATGACCAACTGATGGACGAGCTGGGCGCTGCGCTGACGGAGTTTGACGCCGACGACACCATCGGCTGCATCATCTTGACAGGCAGCGAAAAAGCCTTTGCCGCCGGTGCCGACATCAGCGCCATGGCCGAACTCGACTTTGCCGATGCTTACGGCAAAGACTTCATCACCCGCAACTGGGAACAAATTCGCCAAGTGCGCAAACCCGTGATTGCCGCGGTCAGCGGTTTTTCGCTGGGCGGCGGCTGCGAGCTGGCCATGATGTGCGACTTCATCATTGCGGCCGACAACGCCCGCTTCGGCCAACCTGAAATCAAGCTCGGCATCCTCCCGGGCGCAGGCGGCACGCAGCGTTTACCGCGCGCGGTGGGCAAGGCCAAAGCCATGGACATGGCGCTGACCGGCCGCATGATGGACGCCGCCGAAGCCGAACGCGCCGGACTGGTCAGCCGCGTTGTGCCATTCGACAAGCTGATGGACGAGGCGCTGGGCGCCGCGCTGATGATCTGCGATTACGGACAAATCAGCGTGATGGCCACCAAAGAGTCCGTCAACCGGGCCTTTGAAAGCACTTTGTCAGACGGCCTGATGTTTGAGCGCCGCCTGTTCCACGCCATGTTTGCCACCAGCGACCAAAAGGAAGGCATGCAAGCTTTCTTAGCTAAACGCAAGCCCGTGTTCAAACACCGCTGAAACCCAACTTGAAACCGCTATAATCTTGGACGCGCGGTGATATAGCTCAGTTGGTTAGAGCGCAGCATTCATAATGCTGATGTCGGTGGTTCAAGTCCACCTATCACCACCATTTTTAGGTTTCAGACAGTGTCAGGAACCCTCAGAACCCGCATGCTTAGAGGCATAGCGGGTTTTTTGTTGCCTCACGCGGTTTCACCAGACAGCATGAGATACCGTCAAACTTACGGTACTTCTGACGGCTGGTCAGTCACACACTGCGACACCACCTTGGAGCGCATGGAGAAAAATATCTTTCCGTGACTTGGTACACGGCTGAGCTGCGGATTTCCGGCTCAATCACCTGGGCTTAAATACCTGGCCCTGAGGGGCTCTTGCTCAGGCAAGACGCCGCTCGTCAGTATTGACTTTTGGCTTCGTGAAGTGGATAATTCCTTGTATTACACATGCACAGGAGTGTTACAGCAATGACCGCCAGAACCATCAACGTACGCCTGCCCGAGGCGCTTTACAACCAGATCGAAGAGCTGGCCAAGGCGACCGC
>JABMMH010000310.1 GCA_013205645.1 Polaromonas sp.
CAGGTTTATCACCTGTACCAGTTCATCGAGCCGCTGCTGAACGATGCGTTTGCGCGCAACCCTGCGCCGTCCTTGGCTGACCACGGGGCGGGCAAATCGTATTTGGGCTTCATCTTGTACGACTTGTTTTTCAATGTCGCCCATCGCGCAGAAAAAACCACCGGCCATGTCTACGGCATTGAAACCCGTCCAGAGCTGGTCGCCAAATCACGCGAACTGGCCAGCAGACTCGGCTTTGTGCGCATGAGTTTTCTCAATTTGTCGGTGCAGGAAGCCACCGCATCAGAGCAGTTACCGCCGGTGGTTGACATCATCACCGCGCTCCACGCCTGCGACACCGCCACCGATGACGCGATTGCCTTTGGCCTAGCGCGCCAAGCCCGCCACATGGTGCTGGTGCCGTGCTGTCAGGCCGAGGTCGCTGGCGTACTGAAAAAGGGCCGTGTGTTGTCACTGGCGCGCACGCCCTTGGCCGAGCTGTGGCGGCATCCGCTGCACACCCGTGAGTTCGGCAGCCAGATCACCAATGTGTTGCGCTGCCTGCAACTCGAAGCGCATGGCTACGACGTCACCGTCACCGAATTGGTCGGCTGGGAACATTCGATGAAGAACGAATTGATTCTGGCCAGCAGGCCCGACCAGCCGCGCATTGCCACTATCAACGCCGCCCGCGAACGTCTGACGCAGGTGCTGGACGAATTGGGGCTGGGTGAGTTGAAGGCGCGGTTTGGGGTGGCTTGAGGGGTCGGGCTGGGGATCGGCCAGGGGCTGGCCTCCTACATTTAACAACGCGATTTATGACGTTTGCGATCAGTCGGTCAGCTGAGCGCGCCGCACGGCTGCTAGTTGGCGAATCGCTGTCAGCACCACGCGCTGGGCGTCGCTGGGGGTAGCGTCGGCCCGCAGCGTCAGGCCGACGAGTTCTTCGCTGCCGGTCATGCTGACGGGTAGGGCACTCAGCACGCCGTTGTCTAAGTCAGCCTGGGCCGCGCTCACCGGCGTCAGCCAGACGGCGTCGCTGCTGGCGGTGTAGCTGCGCGCCACCGACACAGCCAAGGTCTCGACCGTGCGCGGCGGCGGACTCAGGCCGCGCGTGATAAAAAAATTGTCGGCGGTGAGTCGGATGGCCGTGCCTTGTAGCGGCAGCACCAGGGTGAAGGCCGACAGATTCGCCAGCGGATGGGCGCTCAGCGCTGCATCTTGCAACAAGGGATGGCCAATCCGGACGGCCAGCACCAGCGGCTCGGCGTAGAGGTTTTCAAACGTCAGCCCGAGCATGTGCGAAGGCTCGGCAAAGCGGCCAATCACCAAGTCGAGTTCGCGCTGACGCAGTTGCGTCAGCAGCGCCGGGTTGTTGTCAGTGTGTATCTTCAGGCTCAGCGCCAGCCCGCCACTGGCTGCCACCTGGTCGAGCTGAACTAGCAGTTGCGGCATCAGCCACGGCGCCACCGTCGGCAACACGCCCAGCGTGACGACCGCTTGCGTTTGCTGCCGTGTGGGTGAGACGCTGGCCACGGCTTCGCGCAGCGCGTTCACGCTGGCCCCGGCGTGGCGAAAAAAGGTCTCACCGCTGCGCGTCAGCACAGCGCCGCGGCGGCCGCGTTCAAACAGCCGAACGCTCACCAAGGCTTCGAGTTCCTTCAGCGTTTTAGACACCGCCGGTTGCGTGATCGACAACACGACGGCGGCTTTTTGCAGGCTACCGTGTTGCGCCACAGCCAAAAAGCACTGCAAATGACGGAACTTGATGCGCTCATCGATCATGGTGTGACATGTTTTTTTGGTTATGCATGGCTGGAAAAAATGTCACTATACATAACCTTTTGTGGTGTTTACAGTGCTGGGTTGCCGCCTATTTACTTGAACCTTCGTGGAGACCCGCACATGAAAGCCGATAACGTCATCATTTCCCCGCGCGACTGGACCTGCCACCCGGCCCACATTGACCCGGGCTACAAGTCCACCCTGTTGCGCGGCCCCAAGCAGGCCTTGATCCCCATGAAGCACGCGCTGGCGCAGCGCAATGCGCCGGTCTACAGCGCCGCACAGTTGGGCGCGCTCGACAACGACATGACGAAAAACGCCGTGATGAATGGCGAGCCCTTGGGTGAACGCATCATCGTCACCGGCCGCGTGCTGGATGAAGAAGGCCGGCCGGTACGCAACACGCTGGTGGAAGTCTGGCAAGCCAACGCCGCCGGTCGCTACGTGCACAAGGTCGACCAACACGACGCGCCACTGGACCCGAACTTTTTGGGTGCCGGCCGCTGCCTCACCGACAACCAAGGTCGCTACACCTTCAAGACCATCAAGCCCGGGGCTTATCCCTGGGGTAACCACCCGAACGCTTGGCGGCCGAACCACATTCACTTCTCGCTGTTTGGTGACTACTTCGCCAGCCGCTTGGTGACGCAGATGTATTTCCCCGGTGATCCGCTGCTGCGGTACGACCCGATGTACTTGGGTGCACCCGATCATCTGCGGGATTGCATGGTCTCCCAATTCAGCCTCGACGTGACTCAGCCTGACTATGCGTTGGGCTATGTGTTTGACATCGTGCTGCGCGGCGCCAAAGCCACGCGTTTTGACTAAAAAGACCGAGGATATTGGCCATGACGCAACTCAAACAAACCCCTTCGCAAACTGTCGGCCCTTTCTTCGCCTACGGTCTGACGCCGACGCAATACGGCTACGACTTCAAAAGCCTGTTCACCCCAGTGCTGACGCAAGCGCATGCCGAAGGCGAGCACATTCGCATCACCGGTCAGGTGTTTGACGGTGCTGGCGCCTCCGTCCATGACGCCATCGTCGAGATCAACCAGCCCGACGCCCAAGGCCAGATCATCAGCAGTGTTGAACAGGCTGAGCGGCAAGGTTTCGCTGGTTTTGGTCGTTGCGGCACAGGCACATTCGCCGGCAACCACTTCATCTTTGACACCGTCAAACCGGGCGCGCTGGGTGAAGGCCAAGCGCCGTTCATCGACGTCTGCGTGACCATGCGCGGCCTGTTGCTGCACACGTTCACGCGTATCTACTTCTCTGATGAAGTCGCGGCCAATGCCAAAGATGAGGTCTTGAACAGCGTTCCAGCCGAGCGCCGGCGCACCTTGGTGGCCAAGCGCGAAGTGACGAATGCCGGACCGGTTTACCGGTTTGACATACACATGCAAGACAGCGCCCACGGCAAAGAGACCGTGTTTTTTGATCTCTGATTATTAGGTTGGAGGGAGTGGGTTCGGGGATCGCTGAGAGGGCTCAGCTCCTACAAGGGACAGGCCGCGAGGCAGTGCCTCTCCCCGTAGGAGGCCAGCCCTCTGGCCGATTCTCTAAACCACGCCGATTCTTCTCTCAACTCCGAAAGCGCTTGCGCGTCAGCGCCAGTGCGACCCAAAAAGCCACCACCGCATAGACCAGCAGCACCGCCAGATGCAACAGGCCTTGCGCTGGCCAATGGCCCATGAACAGCGGCCGGATCAGCTCGACCGCCGCTGTCAATGGCAAGAACTCTGAGATCACGCGCATGAAGCCGGGCAACTGGTCTCTGGGGAAAAACACGCCACTTAAAAACATCGTCGGCGTTAAAAACAGCGTGAAGTAGTAGGTGAAAAAGTCGTAGCCCTTGGCCAGCGCATTGAAGATCAGCGCGATGCTGGAGAACACGATGCCGACCAGACCCAGCAGCGGCCAGGCCAGCAGCAACCAAAAGCTGTGGCTGATGCCCAGCACCAGCATCACCAGCAAGATCACGCCGCTGGTGAACACCGACTTGAAGGCGGCCCAGAGCATCTCGGCCATCACAATGTCGTCAAGCCGCACCGGCGCATTCATGATGCCGTCCCAAGTGCGCTGCACGTGCATGCGTGAAAAAGCCGAATATAAAGCCTCAAAAGAAGCGGCATTCATGGCGCTCATGCAAATTGCGCCGCTGGCCAAAAACAAGATGTAGGGCACGGCTTGGCCGTTCAGCTGAACTTGTCCGATCAAGGCGCCCAAGCCGTAGCCAAAAGCCACCAACGTGATCAGCGGCTCGGCGATATTACCGACCAGACTCGGCACAAACAGTTTGCGCCAAACCAGCAGATTGCGCCTGAAGACCGGCCACCAGCGCCAGCTCAGTTGCGGTGGGCTGAACAGACTTGGCGTGCTGTTTGAACGGCTCATCATGCGTCCTCTCGGATTTTGCGACCGGTCAGCTTGAGGAACAAGTCCTCCAGATTCGCCGGGCGGTGCAGCGTGCGCAGCTGCGGGTAGTCGTTCAGCGCTGCCAAGATGCGCTTGGCGTCCTGGGTGTAGAAAAACACCGTCTCGCCGCTGACTTCTAAGCGCGCCGCCAGGTCTTTCAGCGGCGAGTTGACCAAGGCCAAAGCACCCGTGCCATAGACCTCGACGACGTCGGGCTCTAAGTTTTTGGCGATCAGGTCGCGTGGTGTGCCTTCGGTCATTTTCTGCCCGTGGTCGAGCACCAGCAGCCGGTTGCAGAGTCGCTCGGCCTCGTCCATGAAGTGCGTCGTCAGCAAGATCGATTTGCCCTGTTGCAACAAGCGTTGCAGGCGCTCCCACATCAGGTGCCGCGCTTGCGGGTCGAGCCCGGTGGTCGGTTCATCCAGCAACAACAGCTGTGGGTCATTCACCAACGCCCGCGCCAGAGACAGACGGCGCTTCATGCCGCCAGACAGCTCGGTCAGCTTGGCGTCGGCCTTGTGTGTGAGGGAAGCAAACTCAAGCAACTGCGGAATGCGCGCCTTGATGAGCGAGTCGGGCATGCCGAAATATCGGCCAAAAACCAGCAGGTTCTCGCTGCACGAAAAGTCCGGGTCTAAGCTGTCGAACTGGCTGACGATGCCGAGTTGCTCCTTGATGGCCAGCGCGTCTTGCGGCATCTGCAGTGCAGGCTTGCCGGGCGGCGAAAAGATCACCTCGCCCGCGTCGGGGGTGGTCAAGCCCAAGCACATGCGGATGGTGGTGGTCTTGCCGGCGCCGTTCGGGCCGATCACGCCGAGGCATTCGCCGGGGGCGATGCTGAAGGACAAATTGTTGACCACGGTGCTGCTGCCGTAGCGCTTGGTGAGCGCTCGCACTGTAAAAATAGGCTCACTGTTCATAGCTAGATTGTGACCTCGCAGCAAGAATCAGAAGGACTCTATAAGCCTCAGACGCTGCGCTCAGTGGTGATGCTGTAAATTTGAGGGTCTGGCTTTGGTGGTACGACCACTGTCCCCGCGCTCAACTATCTCGATCCATGACTACTCCAAATAACTCTATTTCTTCTATTTCCGGTACAACTCTCGGCACCCCGCTGTCGCCGCACGCCACCAAAGTCATGCTGCTCGGCTCCGGCGAGCTTGGCAAGGAAGTGCTGATCGCGCTGCAGCGACTCGGCGTTGAAACCATCGCCACCGACCGTTACGAGAACGCCCCCGGCCAGCAGGTCGCGCACCATGCGCGGACCATCAC
>JABMMH010000311.1 GCA_013205645.1 Polaromonas sp.
ACAATACCGCCAAGGGATGGCGCAGGTCAATCATGTGGGCCAAACGGCTGCGAAAGAAATCGGCGGTGCTGGCGGGCATGGGAATTTCTCAAAAACTCCCAGAAATAATATCTGGAGGGGTTATAAGGTGAGAGAAATTATAACTCAGAAGTGTGTAAATAGTCAATTAAATCAATGGGCTATGGATATTTCAGGGGCGACCAATTAAGCATGTTGAAAGCCACGCAAGCCATCAACGACCGCCAACGCGGTTTGCTGGGCCGGCGCGTCGTGGCGCGCTTCGGCCAAGACCTGAGCGGCCTGCAGTTTGCGGTGTGGGGTCTGGCCTTCAAACCAGGCACAGACGACATGCGCGAAGCACCCAGCGTCGACCTGATCGACGAGTTGCTGCGCCGGGGTGCACGAGTCAAAGCCTTCGACCCGGTGGCGACACATCGGGCGCAAGAGCTCTGGGGCGAGCAGGCAGGTTTTGAGTTGTGCAAAGAACCTCTCTCTGCCGCAGACGGATCAGATGCACTCATCGTCGTCACCGAGTGGCGCGAGTTCCGCAGCCCCGACTTTGCTGAGCTCACCAAGCGCTTAAAACAGCCGGTCATCTTGGATGGTCGTAACTTGTACGAACCGAGCTTGATGTCAGAGCTGGGGTTTGACTACACCGGCATCGGTCGTGCAGCGGCCGCAGACGCTGTCGAATCCGAACAGTCGGGTTCACGAACGGTTGCCTCTCTCGCGGCTTAAGCTAACACCGCGCGGGGCAGAGCAAACATCTATGGGGCTTGGCCAAAAATCCAATCCGCATAACGTGGCAAATCTTTAAAGCTGGAATACTCCGGGCCAAAGACGGTCATGACCGGTTTTTGTTCTGAGAGGCTGTGCATCCCGACAATACCGGTGCCATCTTCTGACCACACCAGACCCCACTCCTTGCTGCCCGTCATCGGGTCGACCTCGACTTGACGCAAATGGCGAATCACCAACTTAGGGAATCTGGGGTCGCGCAACAAGTCCTCCAGGCGCTTGGGCGCAAAAGCTTGACCACCAGCTGACAGCTTGGCGTAACTGGCCAGCGCCGCATCCATGCGAGCGCCTTTTTCGAGCAACTCCAACTCAGCCGTCCGTCTTTGACCAAACTGGCCGAGTTTGAAAAATGAAGCGGCGGTCAAACTGACCACGGCCAGCGCGATCAACAGCATCAAAAAAGCATAGCCTCGGTTCAAGCTCTTCATAGCTGCTCGAAAGGCTGGCCCATTCTGTTTTTGCCTGGCGCGCTGCTGTGAATATCAAACACCTTGCCTTTGCTGCCCGCTTTGGGCGGCACAATGACCCATGCCGTGCGGCTGTTGGCCACGGGATCGTTGGGCAAATCTTTCAGGTACTGGCTCTCAACCAACTCGTCCAAAGACTCCGGGTAACGACCGACGTCAGCGTAGAACTTGTCCAGGGTTTCGCGGGTCAATCGCAGATTCTCGACCAAGATCGTTTCCTTGGCGGTGTCAACACTCGAAAAAAATCGGGGGACGGCCAAGGTCAGCAGCATCGACACAATGGCTAACACCACCAACAATTCAATCAGCGTGAATCCGCTGACAGTGCGACTTTTTTTAAAATAAAAACAGGTCACGGTTTACCACCATCGGTAAGCAATGCCATTCAAGCCAAGCTTGTCTGACTGAGAAAACACATCGTAGACGTCAGCACCTTCGCGAGGTTCAGTCGCTTCGCTTTCATAGCAACGTTTGCCCCAGGTGTCGGCTGCGGCTAATTCCGGGTTATTGTTCATCGGGTCACGCGGAAGTTTTCGCAAGAAATACTTCCTTCCCTTCACCTTTTCATCGCGCCAACGCGCGCCATCAGCCAACAAACTTAAATTTGGCGGATACCCGGAAATCAAACCCTCCGGCTCCACAATTTCACCAGCTTCACTGGCCGCTTTGTAGGCATCAATGCCGCGGCGAATTTCTTTCAAGGCCGACCTCAGCTCTGATTCTTTGGCCCGCTGCATGGACACCTGTATGACAGGCACCACCAAATATGAAAAGGTCGAGATGATGGCCAACGTCACCAACAACTCGATCAAGGTGAATCCACTTACACGACCACGAACGCGGACACAATCAAGGCGCATTGCCTTTGCCCTCTTCGGTCGTTACAGGGGTCACAACAGGTGCCACCACTGGCGGCACATTCATTTTCGGGAGATTGCTGACGGCGGGCGTTGCAGCGACAGACACACTGTCAGACGACGAAGACCCTGACCCTTGCTTCATCCGCGACTCGGGGCCGCTGAGGAACTCCAGATCGGAGCTGTCGCGCAACACCTGGTTGCGAACCAAACGCGGCGTGATCGACAAAATAATCTCGGTTTTTTTGGACTGATCACGGCTGGACCCAAACAGCTTACCGAACACCGGCAGGTCACCGGCTGACGGAATTTTTTTGGCTGAATCGCGGTCTTCGTCACTGATCAAGCCGGCAAGCACCTGCGTCTCGCCATCTTTCAAACGCAGTGTGGTGTTGGCCGTTCGGGTGCCAAACGAGTAAGCCACGGTGCCTAACTTGGTGGTGGTTGAACCAGAAATGGTGCTGACCTCCATCGACACCTTGATGGCGATGTCACTGCCACGGTAGATCACCGGTTCGACATCTAATTTCAAACCAACATCGACATAGGTCACATTCTCCGCAAAACCGCCGGTCGGTGACGTCGTCACGGTCACCACGGGGACACGATCGCCAATCATCACCTTGGCTTTCTCTTTGTTCACCACCCGAATGCGGGGATTCGCCAACACATTGACCAAGTCATCTTGCTGACTCAAATTCAGCGACATACTTCCCACTTGTGCGCCTGTGGTGTCTCCATTTAAATTTCGCAAAGCATTCAAGGTCAAACTGGTCGCGTTGGCGCCCACCAACGGCGTGAGCGTCAGACTGTCGGGCCAGTTCACGCCGAGTTGCAGCAATTTGCTTCGGCTCACTTCCAAAATCTCCATCTCCAACATGACTTCAGCTTCAGGCACGTCGTAGAGGCGAACTAACTTTTCGATGATCTTGATGGCGCTGGGAGTGTCTCTGACGACCAATAAGTTCAGCTTGTCGTCCACCACCGGCTCGCGCCCCTTGAACAAAGTCTTGATGGCCGCCGCCACAAACTTGGCATCGGCGTACAGCATCGGAAACATGCGCACCGTCAGCTCTTGATACTCTTTTAACTTGCTCGCAGTCGCGGGGTAAATCAACACCGTGTTGGCGTTGGTCACCTGCATCTCCAATTGATTGGCCGCCAACAACAGGTTCAATGCCGACTCAACGGTACCGTCGCGCAAGGTGATCGAAGCCTTTAAGTCGGGCTTGTTCAATTCCTTGTCAAAAATAAAATTCAAGCCAGACGAGCGCGACAAGGCATCGAATATTTGCCGCAAAGGCGCGTCCCTGAACTCCAAACTCGCCGGCTGTCGGAAGGTGGCGCCCAGCGCGTCCTCAACCGGTGGCGGCGCCAATTTAGATGACGCCTCATGCTGTGCACTCAAAGCCTCCAAATGACCCGGCTGTTGCGACAGCATGCTTTGCGCAATGGACAGCAGCTGCTTCCAATCCCCCTCCAATTTGGCATTGCGCAAGCTTTGAAGCTTCAGCGCCAAGTTCCTTTGCGTTTGAACTTGCGCCAGTCCTTGGACGGCGATGTTATTTTCGGCGTCAATCGACAGCACCTGTTTGTAAGTCTGTTCCGCCA
>JABMMH010000312.1 GCA_013205645.1 Polaromonas sp.
CAACGAGGCGCCAACCAGAGCACCAGCCTGCAGCAGCTGCTGGGTCGACGCGTCCACAAAAATCACACGGGCCTGCGCATCGCCCAGCATGGCGGCCAGCACCTGCGGCGTGACCGATGGTGACAGCGGCGCCACCACCGCGCCGCTGCGCAGCACACCTACAAACACGGCCGCGTAGCGTACGCAAGGCGCAGCGCAGAGAGCCACCACGTCGCCCGGTCGCAAGCCATCACGCTGTAACGAAGCCGCCACCGAGTCCACCAGCTGATCCAGTTGCGCCCAAGTCAGGGCGCTCTCGTCATCACACATCGCCAAGGCTTGGGGACGTTGCCGTGCGTGCTCTCGCACCAAGTCCGAGAGGCTGCGAAACGGTGGCAAGGCAGCGGTAGTTGACGGTGTTGTCATGGCGGGTGGTTACCTGCGGTTAAAGCACACCAAGTGCTTTGAGTTCGCTCAGACGCTCGCCGTCCAGCCCCAGCAAACCGGTCAATATGTCGCGCGTGCCTTCGCCCAGTTCGGGCGGCGCATGGCGCACCGGCAGGCGCTCGCCATCCAGCCGGTAAGGCGGCGCCATGACATGAGTGCTACCGGCCACTGAATGTGCTTGCTGCGTCACCAGCCCGGCGCGCACGGCGCGCTCTGAGGTCAGGGCTTCGTACAGGCCCAGCACTTCGCCGCACGGAATGCCCGCGGACTTCAGGCGTTGCAACAGCAGCTGGCGCGTGCGGCAGCTCAGTTCACGTTGAATTTCGACCATCAAGACCTCGCGGTGGGTGCCGCGCCCTAGGTTGTTCTTGAAACGCTCGTCGTCGGCGAGGTCAGGACGATCGATCACGGCGCGGCAAAAGCGCTCAAACTGCGCGTTATTGCCGACGGTGATGACCAGCGGGCCGTCTTCGGCGTCGAACACGCCGTAGGGCACGATGGACGGGTGCGCGTTGCCGTAGCGCGGCGGGTCTTTTTGCATCAGCATGGCTTCCAGACCGTAGTAGGCTGAAATCATCAGACCACAGTCGAACAAGGCCATTTCAATGTGGCGGCCGCGGCCGGTTTTTTGACGCTCGAACAGTGCCGCCAAAACCGCTTGAGCCGCATACATGCCGGTGAACATGTCGACCGCCGCCACGCCAAATTTCAGCGGTGGTTGATCGGCCTGGCCATTGATCGCCATCAGCCCGGCTTCGCCCTGCACCACCAAGTCATAGCCGGGACGTGCAGCCTCGGGCCCGCTGCTGTCGTAGCCGGTGACAGAGCAGTAAATGACGTCGGGCCGCACGGCCTTGATCTGCGCGTAACCGAGACCCATTTTCTCGGCCCCGCCGAACTTGAAGTTCTGGATCACCACGTCGCACTGGCGCGCCAAGTCCAACACGATCTGCACCGCCTCGGACTTGTGCAGGTCCAGCGTGATGGAGCGCTTGTTGCGGTTCATGCTGTTGAAGTAGGCGGTTTCGGTTTTGCCCACGCGCAAGCCCCAGTCGCGGGTGTCGTCACCCCGCTGCGGATGTTCGACTTTGATGACCTCGGCGCCAAAGTCGCCCAACACCATGCCGCACAGTGGCCCGGCCAGCACGCGGGACAGGTCGAGCACGCGGATGCCCGCCAGCGGCAGTGATGAATTGAGGGGTGTCATGCCGTGTTATTTGTTCAAGCCTGACCCAACGCGATGAAGCGGGCCAGGTGGTGGTCTTCGTCGCCCAGCTGGTGGTCGATCATGACCAGCCGTTTGGCGTAGTGGGGCATGGAATACTCCCAGGTCATGCCGATGCCGCCATGCAGCTGAATGCATTCTTCGGCCACCAGCGTGCCGATGCGCCCGATGCTGTATTTGGCCGCCGACAAGGCGCGTTCGCGCGTGCGGCGGTCTGCGTCCAGCGCGGCTGCGGCATTGATCACCGCCGAGCGGGCCTGCTCGATCTCCAGCAGCACATCGGCCATGCGGTGTTGCAAGGCCTGAAAACTGCCGATGGCCTTGCCAAACTGCTGGCGCGTTTGCAGGTAGTCGATGGTTTGCTTCTTGGTCACCTCCATCGCACCCAGCGACTCGGCGCACAGCGCCAAAATGCCACGGCCAACAGCGTGCTCCAGCGTGGCCAAACCGTGGCCCTCTTGGCCCAGCAGGGCCGAGGCCGGCACGCGCACTTGCGTGAAGGTGACTTCAGCGGCGCGGCTGCCGTCAATAGTCGGGTAGGCGCGCAGGCTCAGGCCCGGGGTGTCGGCCGGCACCACAAACAGCGAGATGCCGTCTTCGTCGGCCACGTCGCCGCTGCTGCGGGCCGACACAATCACGCTCTGCGCCTGGTCGCCCAGCGCCACCACGGCTTTGGCGCCATCGACCACGTAGTGCTCACCGTCCCGAGTCGCGCGGGTGCTGACGCGGTTGAGCGCGTAGTGGGCATTGGCCTCTTCATGGGCCAGCGTGGCGATGTGGCTGCCGTCGATGAGACTCGCCAGCAGCGCTTGCTGGGCGTCGTTGCCGGCGTGGGCCAGGGCGCTGCCAGCCAGCACGGCGCTGGCCAAAAAGGGTTCCACCACCAGGCCTCGGCCCAGTGACTCAAAGACCACGGCAAGGTCAAAACCATCGCCGCCAAAACCGCCCTGTGCTTCAGTGAACAAGGCGCCGATGATGCCCAGCTCAGCAAATTTGGCCCATTGCACGGGGCTGTAGCCTTGGCTGGAGGCGCTGATTTTGTGGCGCACGTCCAGGCTGTATTGCTCGGCCAAATAGCGGTCGAGTGAGTCCGCCAGCATGCGGCGGTCTTCGGTGTGGGTGAAGTTCATGGTGTGTGTTTCTCGTCAGTGCGGTGTCTTACAGGCCCAAGATCATCTTGGAGATGATGTTCTTCTGAATTTCATTGGAGCCGCCAAAAATCGACAGCTTGCGGTTGTTGAAGTACTGGGCGGCGGCAAAGCTGGCCTCTTGCGGGCCGACGCTGGCTTCAGCATCCAGCGTTGCCTCATGGATAAAGGGCAGCGCGTACGGGCCCATGGCGCGGCGTGTCAGGGACGTCAGCTCCTGCCGAATCTCGGTGCCGCGGATTTTGAGCATGGAACTTTCGGCCCCGGGCGCACCGCCACCGGCGACAGCGGCGATGACCCGCAGGTTGGTGGTTTTCATGTTCTCGAGGTCGATCTCGACCCGGGCCAGGCGGGCTGCGAACAGCGGGTCCCGGGCTAAAGGCTGACCGTTTTTCTGCGTCTTGGCGGCAATCACCTTGAGGCGTTCCAGCGCCGCATCCGAGAAGCCGACGCCGGCAATGTTGGTGCGCTCGTAAGTCAGCAGGTACTTGGCACAAGTCCAGCCTTTGTCCTCCTCGCCTACCAGGTTGGCCAGCGGCACTTTCACGCCGGTGAAGAAGACCTCGTTGACCTCGTGTTCACCGTCCAGCGTGATGATCGGGCGCAGCTCGACGCCGGGGCTGTTCATGTCGATCAGCAGAAAGCTGATGCCGGCCTGCTGCTTGGCCTCGCGGTTGGTGCGCACCAAGCAAAAAATCATGTTGGCGTGTTGACCCAGCGTGGTCCAAGTCTTTTGACCGTTCACCACATAGTGCTCGCCGTCACGCACGGCGCTGGTTTTGACCGAGGCCAAGTCTGAGCCGGCGCCCGGCTCAGAGTAGCCCTGGCACCACCAGTCAGCGCCGTTCAGAATGCGTGGCAGCCAGTATTGTTTTTGGGCTTCGCTGCCGTATTTGATGAGCACCGGGCCCAACATGTTGAGGCCAAAGGGCAGCGTGCGGGGCGCGTAGGCCAGCGCGCATTCGTGCTCAAAAATGAACTTTTGCACCGCGCTCCAGCCCGGGCCGCCGTGTTCCACCGGCCAGTGGCTGGCGAGCCAGCCCTGGGCGTTGAGCAAGGCGTGCCAGTCTTCCAAATCAGCCTTGGCCAGCGACTGTCCAGCACGCACCAGCGCGGTCAGCCGGGCCGGCACCTTGTCGGCCAGAAAGCGCTGTACTTCGGCACGAAAGGCGGTTTCGTCGGGGGTGTAACTCAGGTCCATGGCAGGGTTCCAGTCTCTTTGCAGTTTCGTTGGGCGTATTCAAGTAGCATTGTTGCCGTGTAAATCAGTCTTGACAATGGCACAAACAATTGACAGACTGTCAAATATTTTTTGACACATAACTTCGGCCTTGAACATGGAC
>JABMMH010000313.1 GCA_013205645.1 Polaromonas sp.
GACCGTGAGCTGCTCACGGGCTGCCGCCCTGAAGGTGTCGGCGGCGGCCAGCAGCACGGAGGCGCCATGGTCAGCCAGATGCCGGGTGAGTTTGCCGATCGAAGTGGTCTTGCCCGCGCCATTGACACCGGCGACCATGATCACAGTGGGCAAAAACTCGCCGATGACCAACGGCTTTTCAAGCGGCTTGAGCAGCAGGGTGATGGATTCGATCAGCACGTTCTTGACCGCGATCGGGTGCGTCACGCCACCTTCTTTGACGCGGCGCTTGACGTCGTCCAGCAGGTATTGCGTCGCGCCCACGCCGGCGTCAGCCATCAACAAGGCCGACTCCAAGTCTTCGTAAAGCGCCTCGTTGATTTGCGTGCCGGTGAAAACACTCGAAATGTTGCTGCCGGTCTTGCGCAGGCCGTCTGAGAGCTTGCTCAGCCAGCGCTGGCGCTCTGGCGGTATTGCGCCAGGAACTGGAATGTCAATCGGCGTGACCAGCGCGCTGCCAATCAGGCTGCCGGAATTGCTGCTGGCTGGGACGTAGGCTGGCCGAACGACGGCAGGGCTTGCCGGGCGCGCAGGGATTGCATCGGCTGGGGCGGCAACCGATGCCGCCGATGCCACTGGAGGAGAAGCCGTAACAGGAAGAAGCGAAACCGGTGGCTCTGGCAACGCTGGCGTTGGAAGCGCAGGGGGCGTTGGCACCACCGTCGGCGTTGGCTCGGCGGGCGGCGCGGAAGGTTTGAGGATTTTCTTGAAAAAACTGAACATAACTGAACGTGAGTGGTCTTTGGAGTCAGGGTATTCTATGAAACACACCCTGCTAGGTAAATTTGTTCCAACCATCATGATGCACCGCCTGCCTATGCCCTTACTTTCTCCTAAGCCAGATTCGTCAATGACTTCGTGGCGGTCTATGCTCGCGCTCACCGCTTTAACGGTTTCTTGCGCGTTCAGCAGTGCTTCGGCCCAGACGCTGCCGACGGCCAAGCCTTCAGCGTCTGCCCTGGCGCTCAGCCCTGCCGTAGCAGCGATACAAGCACAAGAGTTCACGCTGGCCAACGGTCTGACGCTCATCGTCAAGCCAGACCGCCGCTCGCCCACCGTGGCCCACATGCTGTGGGTGAGGGTCGGCTCGATGGACGAGGTCGACGGCACCTCCGGGGTGGCGCACGTGCTGGAGCACATGATGTTCAAAGGCACGCCCACGCTCAAGCCCGGTGAATTCTCGCGCCGTATCGCCGCGTTGGGTGGCCGCGACAACGCCTTCACCAGCCGCGACGCCACGGCCTATCACCAGCAGATTCCTGCCAACAAACTCGAAGAGGTGATGCAACTCGAAGCCGACCGCTTTGCCAACACGCAGTGGGTAGACGACGAGTTCAAGCGCGAAATCGAAGTGGTCAAAGAAGAGCGCCGCTTGCGCACCGAAGACTCGCCGCGTGCCCAACTCTATGAAGCCGCCAACGCGGTGGCCTTCACTGCCGCACCGTATCGCCGGCCCATCGTCGGCTGGATGAGCGACCTCGACGCCATGACGCCAGATGATGTGCGCAGTTTTTACCGCAAGTGGTATGTGCCGAGCAATGCCGCCGTGGTCATCGCCGGTGACGTGGATGTCGCGCAGGTCAAAGCACTGGCCGAGAAATACTACGGCGTGATACCCGCTGCGGCCACGCCCGTGCGCAAACCGCGCACTGAGCCGGTTCAAGCCGGCGTCAAGCGTCTTGACCACAAGGCCAGCGCCAGCCAGGCTTATGTCAGCCTGATGTTCAAGGTGCCGCAGATGAACGCCAGTGGTCTGGCTGACGCGCCAGCAGACCCCTCGGTGCGCACCGACAGCCAAGACGCGCTGGCATTGACTGTGTTGTCGGCCGTGCTCGATGGCTACAGTGGCGCTCGTCTCAATCGGGCGCTGACGCAGGGCGAAGGCCGCGTGGCCGACAGTGCTGGCGCCTACAACGGCTTGCTGGGGCGTGGGCCGCAGGTTTTTGTGCTGGACGGTGTGCCTGCCGAAGGCAAGGCCGCCCAGCAGGTGATTGACGCGCTGCGCCAGCAGGTCACGCAGATCGCCCAAAACGGTGTCAATGAGGCTGAACTCAACCGCGTCAAGACGCAGTGGGTGGCGGGCGAAATTTACAAGCTGGACGCACTTTTCAGCCAAGTCCGCGAACTGGGCAGTCACTGGGTCAATGGTTTTCCGCTAGATGCCAGCGCCCGCTTGGTGGCGCGCTTGCGCAACATCAGTGCCGCTGAAGTGCAGTCCGTGGCTGCGCGTTACTTTGGTGACGACCAGCTGACACAAGCGGTGCTGGTACCCCAGCCGCTAGACCCGAACCGCAAGCCCCGCGTGCCCGCTGCTGGCGCGCGCCACTGAAGTCGAAAGAATAAATAATGTTGATTTCTAAATTCAGCGGCCCGGCGACGCGTGTTGCCCTGGTCGCCTTCGTCGGCATATCAGCCTTGCTGCAGAGCCAAGCCGCGCTGGCGGCCTTGCCGATTCAACACTGGACGCAGGCCAACGGCGCCAAGGTTTATCTGGTTGAAAGCCATGGCATTCCGATGCTCGATGTGCAGATCGACTTTGATGCGGGTGCCCGCCGGGACCCGCCGAACAAAGCAGGCTTGGCCAGCATGGTCGCCAACATGAGCGGCAAGGGCGTTGCGGCTAAGACTGGCGCACCTGCGCTGGATGAAAACCAGCTCAGCGAAGCTTGGGCTGATCTGGGCGCCGCCTTCTCGGCCGGGTCTGGCAATGACCGCATGAGTTTTTCGCTGCGCACTTTGAGTTATCCCGACTTGTTGCCCAAAGCCGTGGCGCTGGCTGCCCGGCAAATCGGCGAGCCGTCCTTTCCAGAGCCGATCTGGCTGCGCGAGCGTGAGCGCATTGGTGCGGCTATCCGCGAAGGCAATACGCGTCCAGCCACGCTGGCGGCCAAAGCTTTTTCCGCGGCGGTGTATGGCAATCATCCTTATGGTTTTGAGACCACCGAGGTCTCCATGGGCCGCACTTCAGTGGCCGACATGCGTCAGTTTTACACGCGTTTTATCCAGCCTTGTCGGGCCAAGGTCAGCGTCGTCGGTGACGTGACGCGGGCCCAGGCGGATGTGTTGGTGAAAGCTTTGCTGGCGCGTTTGCCGCAGAGCGATGCGGCACGTTGCGAAGCCTTGCCAACAGTGGCCGACGTGGCAGCACTCAAGGCGCCTGTCAATGCAGCCATTGCCTTCGAATCGGCGCAGGCCCATGTGCTGATTGGCCAGCCCGGCTACAAGCGTTCAGACCCTGATTTCTTTGCGCTGACAGTGGGTAACTATACGTTGGGCGGCGGCGGTTTTGTCTCGCGTCTGACCCATGAAGTGCGTGAAAAACGCGGCCTGACTTACAGCGTTTACAGCTACTTCGCACCGGGTCTTCACGAGGGCGCTTTCACCATCGGTTTGCAGACCCGACCTGATCAAGCGGCGCAGGCCGTGCGGGTGGCCCGCGAAGTGCTGGCAAAATTCGTCGCTGAAGGTCCCACTGAAGCTGAACTCAAAGCCGCCAAGGACAACCTGATGGGCGGCTTCCCGCTGCTCATCGACAGCAATGCGAAACTCATCGCCAACGTCGCCAACATCGCCTGGAATAACTTGCCACTCAATTACCTAGACACCTGGACCGCCCAGGTTGAAAAAATCACTGCGGCCGACATCAAGGCGGCCTTTGCCCGCAAACTGCAGCCGGACCGCATGGTCACCGTGGTGCTCGGAGCAGGCGCATGAGGCCGCGTTCCGAACAGGCCAAGCCTGCGCCAGCGGCCAAGCCGCAAAGCAAAGCCAAGGGCAAGCCCGGGCCGCGCCACAACAAGCCGCTGCCGGGCGAGGTTCGCATCATTGGCGGCCTTTACAAGCGCACCAAGTTGCCCGTGTCCGACAAGCCTGGCCTGCGCCCGACGCCTGACCGCGTACGCGAAACCTTGTTCAACTGGCTGGGCCAAGACCTGACCGGCTGGCGCTGCATGGACATTTTTGCGGGTACCGGCGTGCTTGGTTTTGAAGCGGCTTCGCGCGGTGCGGCTGAGGTGGTCTTGTGCGAGCAAGATGCGCAATTGGTGCTCAAGCTCAAAGCCTTGCAAGAGCGCCTGAAGGCCGATGTGGTTCGTGTCGAGCGTGGCGACGGCGTCGGTTTGCTGCGGCGTCAAAGCCCTGGCTCGATTCAGCTGGTTTTCATCGATCCACCGTTTGACTCGGTGTTGTTCGAGCCGGCGTTGAAGGCGGCAGCTGAGGTGATTTCAGACAAGGGTCTGGTCTACCTCGAAGCACCACGCACTTGGACTGCTGACGAACTGACGCCCTTGGGGCTGGAGATTTACCGCAGCAGCAAGGCTGGGGCGGTGCATTTCCATCTGTTGGCACGTTTGGGGGCCTTCACGGCTTGATTGCAACACTGGCGTCAAGGCCTTGGGCCTAGGGGCATAATTCTGGCTATGGCCACTTTGCCCCTGACTTCACCCCAGACCTTGCCCCGAATAGCACCCCGCATCGCGGTTTATTCCGGCACCTTTGACCCGTTCACGCTCGGTCACGAAGATGTCGTGCGCCGCGCGGCTGGGCTGTTTGACCAATTGATCATCGCGGTGGCGGTGGCTCACCACAAGAAAACGCTGTTCAGCTTGGCTGAGCGCGTGCGTCAGGTTGAGCAGGCAGTGATGGGATTGGCTCAGCCAGAGCGCATCAAGGTCCTGCCGTTTGACGGCCTCATCATGGATTTTTGTGGCCAGCAGCAAGCCATAGCGGTGGTGCGCGGTGTGCGCAATTTGACCGACTTTGATTACGAAGCGCAGATGGCCGCCATGAACCGAAAACTTCGGCCCAGCGTCGAAACGGTTTTCCTGTTGCCTGACGCGCCTTTGCAATGCATCAGCAGCACGCTGGTGCGCGAGATCAGCAAGTTGGGCGGCGACGTCAGCCAGATGGTCAACCCGGTGGTGGTTGCGGCACTGCAAGCGGCGCACTCAGCTGCACAGAAGGGCGGCTGAACATGGCGCTGATCATCACCGACGAGTGCATCAACTGCGATGTGTGCGAGCCCGAATGCCCGAATCAAGCGATCTTCATGGGCATTGAAATCTACGAGATTGACCCGCACAAATGCACCGAATGCGTCGGTCATTTTGACGAGCCTCAGTGTGTGCAGGTGTGCCCGGTGGCGTGCATTCCGATCAACCCGGAACACATTGAAAGCCAAGAGTCGCTGTGGGAAAAATACCGGCGTTTGCAGGCTGAGGCGTCAGCCGCCTGAGGCTACCTCTGTATCTGGTTTCTCCGCATCAGGCTTACGCGGTGGTTTAGGCCTGACAAGCGCGTGTGTGTGGATCACCATGGTGGCTTTTTCCATCTCGCCCTCAATCAGCATCGGCAACGCCTTCAAGCTGCGCGTCACGGCTTCTTCAATCGCAAAGCGATGCTCTTGTGACGGCTTTTGCAACACCCAGTTGATGACTTCAGACTTGACGCCCGGATGACCAACGCCGATGCGCAAGCGCCAGTAGTCTGCGCTGCCTAGTTGCGCATGGATGTCGCGCAGGCCGTTGTGCCCCGCATGGCTGCCGCCGAACTTCAGTTTGAGTTGGCCCGGCACGATGTCGAGCTCGTCATGCGCGACCAATATTTCCTCGGGCTTGATCTTGAAAAAGCGGGCGAGGGCGCCGACTGATTTGCCCGAGAGATTCATGAACGTGCGCGGCGCCAGCAGCCAAAGCGTCTGGCCTTTCACTGTCGTACGGGCGACCACACCGTAGTAGCTTTTGTCGATCACAAGACTGACTTTCAGCTCGCGCGCCAAGGCGTCTAGCCACCAGAAACCGGCGTTGTGCCGAGTGGCTTCGTATTCAGGGCCTGGGTTGCCCAGGCCAACAAAGAGTTTGATCATGAGGAAATGGATGCTGTGAGTCGGTTGACGCTTTACACGACTGTACCGCGCCTAGGCCCCATGAAAACGGCCCATACCCTCTTGCGAGGATATGGGCCGTGGCCGTGAGGCAAGGCTCAGTGAAAAGCTTACTTCTTAGCGGCTGGCTTGGCTGCAGGCTTGCCTTTGCCGCCTTTAGCGTCTTTGCCGTCAGCGGCTGGCGCTTCTTCAGC
>JABMMH010000314.1 GCA_013205645.1 Polaromonas sp.
CATCATGGAATACATCCAGGCTGATATTTGGGTGAGGTTTCAGCGCATGCAAGGCAACCAGGTCAATTTTGTCGGCGCCGATGATGCGCATGGCGCACCGATCATGATTGCCGCTGAAAAAGCCGGCGTGACGCCGCAGCAGTTTGTGGCCAACATTGCAGCGGGCCGCAAGGAATACCTGGACGGTTTTCACATCAGCTTTGACAACTGGAGCTCCACCGATTCGCCGGAGAACCATGAGCTGGCCCGACAAATTTACCGCGACCTGCGAGACAACCCGCAAGGCTCTTTGATTGAAACCAAAACCGTCGAGCAGTTCTTTGACACTGAAAAGAACATGTTCCTGCCGGACCGTTTCATCAAAGGTGAATGCCCCAAATGCCACGCCAAAGACCAGTACGGCGACAACTGCGAGGTTTGCGGTGCGGTCTATGCGCCGACTGATTTGATCAACCCGTTCTCCGCCTTGTCGGGCGTGACGCCGGTACTGAGAAGCTCGGAGCATTTTTTCTTCAAATTGTCAGACCCGCGCTGCGTTGAATTCCTGGAAAACTGGACGCAAGACGGCAAACTGCAACCGGAAGTCGCCAACAAGGTCAAAGAATGGTTTTCGGTGCGCACAAACCCAGACGGCACGCAAAGCGAAGGCCTGGGCGACTGGGACATCAGCCGTGACGCGCCCTACTTCGGCATAGAAATTCCCGACGCCCCCGGCAAGTACTTTTACGTCTGGCTGGACGCGCCGGTCGGCTACCTCGCCTCCTTGAAAAACCTGCTCGACCAACGCGGCCAAAACTACGACGCCTACATGGCCGATCCGGCGCTGGAGCAGTACCACTTCATTGGCAAAGACATCGTCACCTTTCACACTTTGTTCTGGCCAGCGATGCTGAAGTTCAGCGGTCGCAAGACGCCGAACAACATCTTTGTGCACGGCTTTTTGACCGTCAACAACGGTGAAAAAATGAGCAAGAGCCGCGGCACCGGGCTTGACCCGCTGAAGTACCTAGGCCTCGGCATGAACCCCGAATGGCTGCGCTACTACTTGGCCGCCAAGCTGAATGCACGCAATGAAGACATCGACTTCAACGCAGACGACTTCATGGCCCGCGTCAACAGCGACTTGGTCGGCAAGTACATCAACATCGCCAGCCGGGCGGCGGGGTTCATCAGCAAACGTTTTGGCGGCCAGTTGGGCGATATCACGGCTGACGGCGCTGCGCTGCTGGACGCACTGCGGGCGCAACGCAGCGTGATCGAGGTCCTCTACGAGAGCCGCGAATTCGCCAAGGCCGCACGCGAAGTGATGCTGCTGGCTGATCTGGTGAACGCCTATGTGGACCAAAACAAACCCTGGGAACTGGCCAAAAAAGAAGGCATGGAAGCACGCCTGCACGACGTTTGCACCGTGTGCATCGAATCCTTCCGTTTGTTGAGCCTTTACCTGAAGCCTGTGCTGCCGGCTCTGGCCGCGCAAGTTGAAGACTTCCTGAAAACGCCGACGATGCGCTTTGCCGATGCTGCCACGCCGCTAGGCCAAGGCCATCTGATTGGTGACTACAAACACCTCATGCAACGCGTCGATGTGAAACAACTCGATGCGCTGTTTGAGCCGCCGGCAGGCGTAGAACCAGCGGTCACTGAGGCCGTTGCAGACGCGGACGAAGCGCTGATCCCCGGCGGTGAAGCCATCGCCCCGACCATCACCATCGACGACTTCGCCAAGATTGATTTGCGCATCGCCAAGATCGTCAACTGCGAGCGTGTTGAAGGCTCGACCAAGCTCTTGCGGCTGACGCTCGACGCCGGCGAAGGCCGGCTGCGCAATGTCTTCAGCGGCATCGCCTCGGCTTACCAGCCTGAGCAGTTGATCGGCCAGCTCACCGTGTTGGTGGCGAATCTCGCACCGCGCAAGATGAAGTTCGGCATCAGCGAAGGCATGGTGCTGGCCGCCAGCCACGCCGACGAAAAAGCCCAGCCCGGTATTCACGTGTTGACACCTTGGCCGGGCGCCACGCCAGGCATGCGGATTCATTGATGCGCCCATTGCTGCTCGCTACCTTGCTCGCCAGCTCGACGCTTCTGCTCCAAGGCTGCGTTGTCATCGCGGTGGTCGACACTGCCGCCTCGCTGGCCGTCGGTACTGTCGGGCTGGTTGGCAGCGCGGCCATCGGCACGGTCAAGGTGGCTGGCAAAGTGGTCGGTGCCACGGCTGACGCGGTACTACCGGGAAAATAGCCCTGAATCGCTGTTTAACGGTCAGAATAGATGCTTTCTGATTAGCGGATCACATGGGACCCCATGACAATGCCCGTTCCCTTGGCTTCTTTTCGACCTCGCCTGCTTGACGCCATCAAAGGCTACTCACAAGAGCGCTTCTTCAAAGACGCTGGCGCGGGCATCACGGTCGGCATCGTCGCGTTGCCGCTGGCGATGGCCTTTGCCATTGCCTCGGGCCTCAAACCCGAAGCCGGCATCTGGACGGCCATCATTGCAGGCGCACTGGTCTCCTCGCTGGGCGGCTCGTCGGTGCAAATCGCCGGCCCGGCGGGCGCCTTCATCGTCATTGTGTATGGCATTTTGGAGCGCTACGGCTTAGCCAATCTGCTGATTTCCACCGCCTGCGCCGGCGTGCTGATGTACTTGCTGGGACTGTTCAAACTCGGCACCCTCGTGCGCTATGTGCCGGTCAGCATCGTGGTTGGCTTCACCAACGGCATCGCCGTGCTGATTGCCTTGTCGCAGGTGAAAGATTTTCTGGGCCTGCGGGTGGACAAAATCCCGGCTGATTTTTTCTCGCAGATTGGTGTTCTCGGCCGCTACATGGGGACGGTCAACTTGTACGCCCTGGGTTTGGCGCTGGCTTGCTTGATAGGCTTGTTCGTCTGGCCGCGCATTTTTGCCGCAGCGCCCAATGAAAAAAATACCCTGACAGCACGTTTATTGAAAGCGCTGCATGAGGTCGAGGGCTTGCCGATGCGCCGCGTCACGCGGGCGACCGCACGACTGCCCGGCCCGATTGTGGCGCTGGTCAGCCTGACGGCCTTGGCCTACATGGCCAACTTCCCGGTCGAAACCATCGGCTCGCGCTTTGGCGGCATTCCACAAGCGCTGCCGGTTTTTGAGCTGCCCGACTTTTCGTGGGACACGGTGCGGCTGCTGTTCGCCCCGACCCTGACCATCGCCTTGCTGGGCGCGATTGAATCACTGCTGTGCGCCCGCGTCGCCGACCAAATCTCGGGCCTGCACCGGCATGACCCGAACCAAGAACTGATGGCGCAAGGGATCGCTAATTTTGTCGTGCCGTTTTTTGGCGGCATGCCGGCCACCGGCACCATCGCCCGCACCGTGACCAATGTGCGGGCGGGCGCCACTTCACCGATTTCCGGGTTGGTGCACGCCCTGACGCTGGTGGTGATCGTGCTGGCGGCGGCGCCGCTGGCCGTCCACGTGCCGCTGGCGGTGCTGGCCGGTGTCTTGGTGTACGTCGCCTGGAACATGGGCGAGTGGCGCGAACTCGTGCACTTTCGCCAACACAGCAGCCATTACAAGCTGCTCATGTTGGGGACTTTTTTCTTGACCGTGGTGTTTGACCTGACAGTGGCGCTGCAAGTCGGGTTGATTCTGGCCTGCGTGCTGTTTGTGCGGCGCATGAGCTCGCTGTTTCGCGTGGTCGAGACCGCACGGGATGCGGAGTCGGCCAGCTTTCAGCTCTATGGCTCCTTGTTTTTTGGTGCCGTGGCCAAGGTCGACCCGATCTTGAACGTCGTCGAAACCGCCCCCAAAGGCCTCGAAATCAGGCTCGACTTGCAGTCGCTGCAGTCGTTGGACCGCTCTGGGCTGGAGGTGCTGGAGCAGCTTCACAAGGCGGTGCTGCTGCGCGGCGGACGGCTGCTCATGACGGGACTGAACGCCCAACCACGCGAAACCATGGAACGCGCCGGCTTTCTCGCCAAGGTCGAGGCCGCCATCCCCTAAAATGCTTGCCAAAGGTATACGACATGTCCATTTTCCGCCGCCCCGATTACACCTCTGAAGTGACTCAATTCATTGAATCCCTGAAGGCCCAAAAGCCAACGCTCGAAGCCGAGCAGCGCGAGGGTCGCGCCATCTGGTGGGACCAGAAGATTGACCGCAGCGCTGAGCAGGACTACCAAGAAGCCCGCGTCGAGCAGCAGTCCTACGTCTACCAGACCGACCATCACCCGAACGCGAAATAATGGGTTTATCGGCAGACATGCCCCGCAGCGGTGACCCGTCGCTGCTGCCTGCCGGTGTCAAAGACATGCCAGGCATGCCTGCGGTGATTGACCAAGTGGCACTGGCCCGTCTGTATGGCGAACCTTTGTTTGCGATGCCGCATGACCTGTACATTCCGCCGGATGCACTGAAGGTTTTTCTGGAGGCTTTTGAAGGCCCACTGGACTTGCTGCTCTACCTGATCCGCAAGCAAAACTTTAATATTCTCGACATCCCGATGGCGGCGGTGACGCGTCAGTATTTGGCCTATGTCGATGAAATTCGATCGACCAATCTGGAGCTGGCAGCCGAGTATTTGCTGATGGCAGCGATGCTGATCGAGATCAAATCACGGATGCTGCTGCCGCCTAAGAAAACCGCCGAAGGTCAAGAAGCCGAAGATCCGCGCGCCGAGCTGGTCCGGCGTCTGCTGGAGTACGAGCAGATCAAACTGGCCGCGCACCAGCTCAACAGCATTCCACAGTTTGGCCGGGATTTTTTGCGAGCGCAGGTGTTTGTCGAACAAGCCTTGCAACCGCGTTTTCCGGACGTCAGCGTGGTCGACCTGCAAGACGCTTGGCGTGACATCGTCAAGCGGGCGCGGCTGGTGCAACACCATGTGATCACCCGCGAAGCACTCAGCGTGCGCGAGCACATGAGCATCGTGCTGCGCAAGTTGCAGAACAACCGTTTCGTCGAGTTTGAAGAGCTGTTTGACACCACGCGTGGCATGCCGGTGCTGGTGGTCACCTTCATCGCCATGCTGGAGCTGTGCAAAGAAGGCCTAGTCGACGTCACGCAGGCTGAAGCCTTCGCCCCGATTTACGTTCGGCTGGCCTATACGCAGACTTGACGCCGCTGAGTGCTTGTCTGCTCCCGCCTTCAATTTTGAACTCTCTGGACTTACCATGGACAACCCCACGCTGATTCAGCGCAGCCTGCAACATGTGTGGCACCCTTGCACGCAAATGAAGCGACACGAAACGCTGCCGCTGGTGGCCATCGCCAAGGCCGAAGGCGTCTGGCTGTATGACTTTGAAGGTCGCCGCTACTTGGACGGCGTCAGCTCTTGGTGGGTCAACCTGTTTGGCCACAGCCATCCGCACATCAAGGCGGCGCTGGTGGCGCAACTTGAACAGCTCGACCACGTCATGCTGGCCGGTTTCACCCACGAACCGGTGGTTGAGTTGTCCGAAAAACTCGGCCAACTGACCGGTCTGGGCCATGCTTTTTACGCCAGCGACGGCGCCGCGGCCACCGAAATAGCGTTGAAGATGAGCGCCCATTACTGGCGCAACAGCGGCCGGCCTGAGAAGTGCTGCTTTGTCGGTTTGGCGGGCGGTTACCACGGCGAAACCGTGGGCGCACTGGCGGTCACCGACATCGCGCTTTTTCGGGAAGCCTACGCACCGCTGGTGCGGCTGGCGGCCACCGTGCCCAGCCCCGACGCACGTTCAGCGCAGCCGGGCGAAAGCGCCGCCGACGTCGCCACGCGCGCCGCCACAACGCTGCAAGTCTGGCTGGAGGCGAACCACGCCAACACGGCCGCGGTGATTGTCGAACCGATGGTGCAGTGTGCCGCCGGCATGGCCATGCACGATGCCAGTTACTTAAAGCAGGTGCGTGCGTTGTGCGACCGCTATGAGGTGCATCTGGTGGTCGATGAAATTGCCACCGGCTTTGGTCGCACAGGAACGATGTTTGCGCACCAGCAAGCCGGCATCCGGCCCGACTTTATTTGCCTGTCCAAAGGACTTACCGGTGGCACGCTGCCGCTGTCTGCCGTGCTGACAACAGACACCGTCTACCAAGCCTTTTACGACGACGATGTCGCCCGCGGCTTTTTGCATTCGCACTCTTACACCGGCAACCCGCTGGCCTGCCGCGCTGCGCTGGCCACGCTGGAATTGTTCGAAAAAAACGATGTGCTGGCCAACAACATCACCTTGGCCCAGACCATCAGCCAAGCCTTCGCGCCTTTGACGGCCCATGGACGGATCCGAAATGCCCGCCAACTCGGCATGATATGGGCTTGGGATGTGGACACCCCATCGCCTACTTTTTCACGGACTTACCAGCAACACGCCATGGCCAACGGTGTGTTGCTGCGGCCGATTGGCAACACGATTTATGCCATGCCGCCGTATGTGATGGACGAGGACACTGCCAGCCACTTGGCACGCGGGGCTCTGACCGCACTAAATGCCACATTGGCAGAAGACGACACCCATGCTTGAGCTGCAAAAATTTTCGGTCTTTGTCACCGGCACCGACACCGGCGTTGGCAAAACGCTGGTGAGTGCGGCGCTGTTGCACGCGCTGGCTAGGCATTACCCGCGCGTCGTCGGCATGAAGCCGGTAGCCGCCGGCACCGCGCTGGTCGACGGCGTACAGGCCAACGACGACGTGCTGGCCTTGCGCGCGGCCTCCAGCTGCCGGGTGCCGCCCGAGCTCGACAACCCGGTCTTGCTGGCAGATCCGCTGTCGCCGCACATTGCAGCGGCGCGCGCCGGTGTGACGATTTCCATACCCCACTTGGTCGCTTGCCACCGCCAATTGCTGGCGCGCGCCGATGCGGTTTTGGTCGAAGGCGCAGGCGGCTTCATGGTGCCGCTGTCGGCCACTGAAACCGGCGCCGACTTGGCCCAAGCGTTGGACCTGCCGGTGGTGCTGGTCGTCGGTCTGCGGCTGGGCTGCCTGAACCACGCCTTGCTGTCGGCCTGGGCGATTCGCGCACGCGGCTTGACGCTGGCCGGCTGGGTCGCCAACCATATCGACCCGACCATGTTGGCGCAAGCCGACAACATCGCTTTTTTACAGGACCAACTCCAGGCACCTCTGTTGGCCAGCATCCCGCACCAGGCGCAGCCTGACGCCCGTCAGCTGAACCTTGAGATTCCGCTGGCATGGCAAGCCACGCCGCCAAGAGCAACGCTGTGAGCAACACGGAGACCCCAGCATTGACCGGCTCTTGGCTGGGCGAATTTCCAGCACGCCTGCGTGAGCTGGACCAAACGCACCTGCGCCGCCAACGCCAAGTGGTGGCACCCGAAGCAGGCGCTTATCTGCGCGTCAACGGCGAGCGCCTGCTGGCTTTTTGCAGCAACGACTACCTGGGGCTGGCCCAGCATC
>JABMMH010000315.1 GCA_013205645.1 Polaromonas sp.
CGAAACGGCTGAGCTCGCTGAACTTGACTTGGCCTTGCTGCGCTTAGATGCGGGAACTTGCGGTGTCTGCGCTGTCCACATCCCTGAGAAGGGATGGGGTGACAAGGTGTCAGGCCGTCAGCAGACGGACCAGCGGTTTGTTTGCCAGCCAAGCTTCTAGGCACTCGGTGACGCCGCCGGCAAAGCGCTGAAACACGGGCTCAGTGACAAAACCAAGGTGCGGCGTCAGCAGCACATTGGGCAACTGGCGCAGCGGGTCGTTCAGCGGCAGCGGCTCGACGTCAAAAACGTCCAGCGCTGCAAACCCCGGGCGGCCTTTTTCCAGCGCCTTGACCAAGGCCGCGCTGTCAATCAGTGCCGAACGAGAGGTGTTGACCAGCAGACTGTCCGGCCGCATCAGCGCCAACCGTTCGGCATTGAGCAAATGGCGTGTGGCCGGGATGACCACCAGATGCAAACTGACCACCTGCGAGCGCGTCAGCAGGTCTTCCAGCGAGACCGCCGTGACGCCTTGCGCAGCAGCCCGTTCGGCTGTCATGCGGGGACTCCAAGTGATGACGTCCATGCCCAACGCTTTGCCGACCTTGGCAACGCGACCGCCGATTTCACCCAGACCGATCAGGCCCAGGGTTTGGCCGTGCAGCACACGCGCCAAAGGCTCGGCAGCGCCAGAGCGCCATTGTCCTTGGCGCAGCAGCGCGGTTTGCTGCTCTAACTGACGGGCAGCACCCAGAATCAGCGCCCAAGTCATCTCACAGGTGCTGTCTTTGGATGGCCCCCACTCGGTGTAACTTACCGGAATGCCACGGTCCGCCAAAGCGGGCAGGTCGATGGTGCTGTTGCGCGAGCCGGTGAAGATGACGTAACGCAGATTGGGCAACTGTGCCAGCAGCGCCGCGTCAAACGGCGTGCGGTCGCGCAGCAACACCACGGCGTCGGCGTCTTTCAACGCGTCGACCAGCGGCTGGCCATTCAAGGGCCCCGCGTGCATGCTGACCTGCGCTTGGCCTTCAATGGTTTCCCAATGGCCGAGCCGGCGCAGCGCCTGCTCGGTGTCACCGACCACCACAATGTGCGGCAGGCCGCCGTGTGATGTGCTCACACTCATGCGGCGGTCGTTGCCAGCTTGATCAAGGCCGACACATTGGCGGCTTGGCCGATAGCCCAGCTGGCTTTCAGCAAGGCGGTGGTTTGGTCAGCGCCCAACACCGGGTCTGACAGGCCGTGGAATTTGGCTTCCAGCAGGCTGTCGGTCATCGGGTTTTGCAGCGAGCCAATGGCGTGCTCGACAAACACATGCACGCGGCGGCCGTCGTTCAATACAGCGGTGACATCGGCGCTGGCTTCGTCAATTGAATCATCGACTGTGGCGATGACTTTGCGGCGCAGCGCCACCATGTCGGCGCGGTTGACGATCTCGTCGGAGAACTCGTCTTCAGCGGCGTAGCCAAAGGTCAGGCCGGCGGCGCAGCCGTGGTAGACGCTGAACTTGGCTTGCAGGCCGTCAGCAGGTTCTTTTTTGCCGGTCAGTTCTAGCACCAGCGAATGCACTTTGAGTTCGATGCTTTGCACTTGGTCGGGCGTGACGCCTTGGGCGCGCAGCTGTGAGCAGGCGTCGATGCTCGGGTGAATCACGATGCCGCAAGCGAAGGGCTTGAAGGAATTGAAGGAGATCTCGAAACGCTCGCCGAGTTCGCCGGTGATTTCGTTCCAGTCGTTCTTGGTTGAGACGGTTTGCATCATGCCGCGTGGTGCTTCTATGGCTTTCGGGCTGGCGGTGAAACCCTTGCTGGCCAGCAGCGCAGACATCATGCCGGCGCGGGCTGCGCCACCTGGATGGAAAGGCTTGGTCATGGTGCCGAACTGCTCGCGCATGCCGACCGGTTGCGAGGCCGCAATGCCCAGCGCCATGGCCGTTTGTTGGACGTCCAGCTTGAGCAGCCTGGCGCAAGCTGCCGCCGCACCCAGCGTGCCGGTCGAGCCGGTGATGTGCCAGCCGCGGTCGTAATGGTCGGGGTACATGGCGTTGCCAACACGGCAGGAGACATCTATGCCAATGACCAGCGCGTCTATGCATTCGCGGCCCGTGGAGCCAATGTGTTCAGCCAGCGCCAGAATGGCCGAGGCCACCGGGCCTGCCGGGTGGATGATGGTTTTCAGGTGCGTGTCGTCAAAGTCAAAGGTGTGCGAGGTGATGCCGTTGATCAGCGCGGCGCTGCCCATGTCGACTTTTTCGCTGCGGCCCAACACGCTGGCTTGTGCTGCGGGCTGGAACATTTGTGCGGCGGCCAGCGCAGCGTCAGCGGCTTCGTGGTGAGCGGCGCCGACAGCGCA
>JABMMH010000316.1 GCA_013205645.1 Polaromonas sp.
CGAAAAAACCAGCGGCAAAAAAAGCTGCAGTAAGAAAAGCCCCGGCAGCTAAAAAAGCACCGGCCAAGAAAGCCCCAGCTAAAAAAGTAGCAGCGAAAAAAGCACCGGCTAAAAAAGTCGTTGCTAAAAAAGCCGCAGCACCAAAAGCAGCCGCTAAGAAAGCCGTTGCGAAAAAAGTGCCGGCTAAGAAAGCCACAGCCAAAAAAGTAGTGGCCAAAAAGCCTGCTGCAAAAAAAGCTGCGAAGAAAGCCGCGAAAAAGCCTGCTGCCAAAGCACCTGCTGCAGCGGCCAGCCCAGCGGCTCAGACAACTCTGAACCCGCAAGCTGCCTGGCCGTTTCCAACAGCCAGCAAGCCCTAAGCAGGCCAGTAACGCTGCTTAAAGCCTGGCATCGAAAGATGCCGGGTTTTTTTATGCGCGCCGACTCCGCCAACAACCATGTCGCCATCGCCTGTCCCCAACGCCGTCTTTCTGCTGCACGACCCGAAAACCAGTGACTGCTTGGTGAATATTCACGTCATGCCGAACGCACCGCAAACGAAAACGGACGGGCTCTACGGTGAAGAAGGGCAGCAAGCACTGCGCGTGCGTTTGCATGCGCTGCCGATTGACGGCAAAGCCAATGAGGCGCTGGTGAAATGGTTGGCGAAAGAATTGGGCATCGCGCAACGCGACATCACGCTGGTGCGTGGTCAGACATCACGGCGCAAGCAACTCAGAATAGACAGCAGCGTGGTCGCTACGGCGCGCTGGGAACGCCTCATTCCAGCGCTTTAGACAAGCCACCCAGCGCTACAGCCTAATGGCTGATGCGCAGGTAGCGATTAAGCCGGACGGATCGTCTCTAGCGTGTAGTTCTGGCAACCCGGTGTGGCAATTTTGTGGGCACCGACACGGTTACCCAGTTCGCAACATTTGGCCAGTGACCAGCCTTGCTCAAGACCAAACAGCAAAGCACCGCGAAAAGCGTCGCCACAACCTGTCGGGTCAACCAAATTGGTCGCTTTGACGGGCGCCACCAAGGTCATCTCACCATCGACCCAAACTTCACAGCCATCGGCACCGAGTGTGACGACCAAGCCTTCTACGCGCATGGACAGCGCTTTGCTGTCCAGACCGGTGCGCTCGGTCAGCATGCGGCCTTCGTAGTCATTGACCGTCACCCACGTGGCGAGGTCGACAAACTGTGCCAGCTCATCGCCGTTGAACATCGGCAAGCCCTGACCCGGATCGAACACAAACGGAATGCCAGCCGCCTTGAATTGCGCGGCATGCTGCAGCATGGCTTCACGGCCATCGGGCGAAATGATGCCAATCTTGATGTCATGACGAGCCGCAACTTCAGACAAATGCGCCTGGCTCATGGCGCCTGGATGAAAAGCCGTGATCTGGTTGTTGTCACGGTCCGTCATGATCATGGCTTGGGCCGTGTAGGTGTCGGTCAGCTCGCGAATGAACTCGGTGCTGATGCCCTTGCTGCGCAGGTGCGCCAGGTAGTCGGCGCCGTCGTTGCCAACTGTCGCCATCGGCAAGGCGGTGCCGCCGAGCTGCGACAGGCTGTAGGCGATGTTGCCAGCGCAACCGCCGAACTCGCGGCGCAAGGTCGGGACCAAAAAAGACACGTTCAAGATGTGCAATTGCTCGGGCAAAATCTGCTCGGCAAAACGGCCCTCGAAAGTCATGATGGTGTCAAAGGCCAGAGAGCCACAAATCAAAGCAGGCATGCGTTTATTTCTCGAAGTTCAGGGGTAAAAAGCAAACAAGCGGTAACCGGTGACTGGGACTGACGCGGCAGGCGCCTCGACCACAGCTTGTCCGTCAGGTGTTGCCGCGTCGGCAGAGGATGTCGCTGGCAAAGGCGCTACAGACACCGCAGGCAGGCTGAGCAGCAGATTAAAAAAACCAGTGAAAGGTGTGGCCTGCTCCAGCCGGTTGCTGGTAGCGCCAATGTCGGCTGGCAGCAAGACCTTGCGGATCAAAACTTCGTTTTGCGAGCCGGTCAAGGTCACTTCCAACGCAGGCATGGCAACCACCGCAGATCGGGTATTTTTGAGCACGACATTCAGCCGGTACGCATCAGGGCCGGTCTGGGTGAAAGAAGAACTGTCAATCATGACCGCCTCGATCACCCGCGGCGGGTTGATCTGGCAATCCATTGTCTGGCAGACCACGTCGAGTGCTGGCAACAACGCCGGATAGCGAGCCGCCAAGGCATCACGTTCGTGCAACAGCACTTGCAAGGCCAGTGCGCCCAACAAGACCAGCGCAAGCAAGACGGCCAGCAGCTTGTACAGCGGGTTCTTCGGCGTGTCTCGGCGCTGCGCCGCTTGGACAAAAGTCACTTCCGGCAACACCGGGCGACGAGCGTCTTCCGTCTTGGCTGAACTCAGGGATTTGTTTGATTTTTTCGAGCCGTACAGCGCGCGACGCTCAGCGCCCTCTTGACTGCGGGTGTGATCGTCTTGGCCGGGAAAATCAGCCGCCTCTGGCGCCGACAAATAAGTCGACAACGGCGCAGAAACCGACGCGTCGTCCTCATGAGAGTGAGCCACAAAATGCGCAAGCACTGGCGCTTGCGGCAGCGCAGGTGGACTCAGCTGAGCAATTGGCGGCGGCAACGGTACTGCGGCGGCAATGGGTGCTTCTTCAGCGAAAAAAGCTGGCACCGGTGAAGAGGCGTCCTGAACATCCACCTCAAAGACATCCGGGACCTCCAGCGTCTCAGCTTCAGCGCTGGCCTGAAAGTGTGCGGAGGCATCGAAGACGCCGTCGCAGTGGCCGCAACGAACCCAGCCGTCCGACACTTTGAGTTGGTCGGCCACGACCTTGAACATGGTTCGGCAATTGGGACAGCAGGTGATCAAGCTCATCGCCTAGAATTGTAGGGCTTGCTCAGCTCAGATTCGCTCAGATCTTCGCAGTCATCAAGATCCAACCGTCTTCAGTGTCGGTCACGCT
Organism: Polaromonas sp.; assembly: GCA_013205645.1. Classification (GTDB taxonomy): domain Bacteria; phylum Pseudomonadota; class Gammaproteobacteria; order Burkholderiales; family Burkholderiaceae_C; genus Polaromonas. The sequence continues at coordinate 2,958 of JABMMH010000316.1, forward strand.
CAACGTGGCATACGGTGCGTACGCTTCTTTGAGTTCGTCAGCCTGACGCTCCAAAATACCGGCCAACACCAAGTGGCCACCCGGCGCAACATGCGCGCACAGCAGCGGTGCCAAAACCTTCAGCGGCGTGGCCAGAATATTCGCCAGCACGGTTTGGTAAGTACCCGACGATTTGTTCGGCAAGCCCGCCTTCAATTGCACATGATTGGCCTCGGCGTTGGCGAGGGTCGACTGCACGGCGGCTTCATCGATATCGACCGCATCAATATCCGTCGCACCGAACTTGGCCGCACCAATGGCCAAAATGCCCGAGCCACAACCGTAGTCGAGCACACGGCTACCAGCGCGCCCAGCAGCGATCCAGCGCAAGCACATGCGGGTGGTCGGATGGGTGCCGGTGCCAAAAGCCAGCCCCGGATCCAGTCGGATCACTTGGCGCGCTTGAGTCGGTGGCTCATGCCAAGTGGGGACGATCCAGAACTCAGGCGTGATCTCGACCGGCGTGAACTGTGATTGCGTCAAGCGCACCCAATCTTGCTCAGGCACCGGGCTGACGGCCACCACTTGGCAGCCAGTGAAGAAATCTTGCGCTTCCAGCAGCACAGCCACGTCGCGCGCAGCCGCTTCATTGGGGAACAAGGCGACGATGCGCGAGCGCTCCCAACCGGCCTTTGGCGGCGGCATGCCGGGCTCGCCAAACAGCGCTTGCTCAGCGGGCGTTTGGGCATCGGCATCTTCAACCGACACGCTCAAAGCGTCGAGGGCGTCGAGCGCATCGCTGACGCTCTCAACGGCATCCACAGGGGCCAGCATGACCAGTTCGAAAAGATTCATGAAAAGACCCGCCAAATTATGAAAACAACCCGCAGCGCATCACAAAGGAGCGCGTACGGGTTTAGAGCTGAGGGCTGAAGCTTAGCGTTGCCGCTGCGACAACCACTCTTCCAAGTAGTGAATGTTGGTGCCGCCGTCCACAAACTTCGCATCCACCATCAACTCCCTGTGCAGTGCAATGTTGGTGTTGATGCCTTCGACCACGGTTTCAGCCAGCGCCGTGCGCATGCGGGCCAGGGCCTGCTCGCGCGTGTCGCCATGCACAATGATCTTGCCGATCATCGAGTCGTAGTTTGGTGGCACAAAGTAGTTGGCGTAGATGTGCGAATCCACCCGCACACCCGGGCCGCCGGGCGCGTGCCATGTCGTGATACGACCTGGCGACGGCGTGAACTTGTAAGGGTCCTCGGCGTTGATGCGGCACTCAATGGAGTGACCTTTGATCTCGATCTGACGCTGCGTGAACGGCAGACGTTCACCGGCCGCCACCATGATTTGCGTCTTCACGATGTCAACGCCAGTGACCCATTCCGTGACCGGGTGCTCAACCTGAACGCGGGTGTTCATCTCGATAAAGTAAAACTCGCCGTTCTCATACAAGAACTCGAAGGTACCCGCACCGCGGTAACCAATTTTTTTGACAGCAGCAACGCAGCGCTCACCGATTTTTTCGATCAGCTTGCGCGGAACGCCGGGTGCCGGTGCCTCCTCAATGACCTTTTGGTGACGGCGCTGCATAGAACAGTCACGCTCGCCCAGCCAGACCGCATTTTTGTGTTGGTCAGCCATGATCTGAATTTCAATATGGCGCGGGTTCTGGAGAAATTTCTCCATGTACACCGCCGGATTGCCAAAGGCGGCACCGGCTTCGGCCTTGGTCGTTTGCACCGCATGGATCAGCGCAGCTTCTGTGTGCACCACGCGCATGCCGCGTCCGCCGCCGC
>JABMMH010000317.1 GCA_013205645.1 Polaromonas sp.
ACGGGTGCCGCCACGATGACGCGCTTGGCACCCCGGTCGAAATGGCCTTGCAGCGTTTCTGGGGTGAGGAACTTGCCGGTGCACTCGAGCACCAGCTCAATGCCCAGATCGCCCCAAGGAATATCAGCGGCAGTGGCATGCGCGCTGAACGACAGTGGCTGCCCGTTGATGCGAATGGCCGCTTCGCCGTCGGCCGCGATGTCTGCGCGCCATTTGCCTTGTACGCTGTCAAAGGCGAGCAAGTGAGCCGTGGCTGCTGCGCCGCCCTTCAATTCATTGACGTGCGTGACTTGCAGGCGATTCGCTTGTCGTGGGTCATCAGAAGGGCGATCCGCTGCACCCATGGCTGCACGCAAGGCCAGCCGGCCAATTCGGCCCATGCCATTGATACCCACTTTCATTGGAAACCTCCTGATGCGTCAACACTTTAATAAAATTTGAATTGTGCTCACTATTTGTGTCAAGTTTGTGACCGTCATTTGAAATTGACATGACGTTGTCACACTGGCTGAATGTAATAAACCCCGAGCTACTCAAACCATTCACCTGTTCCATTGGAGTTTTCGCATGGCCCATGATTTTGACGACGACGTCTGCAACACCTCGAACAACGACCACTTCCAGCAAGTCCTGAAGCGCTCACTTGACAATCCGTCACGCCGCAACATGATTCGTGGCGGCTTCGGGCTGGCAGCGCTGTCGACTCTGGCCATGCTGCCAGGCTGCGCCAGCTTGATTCCTGCCGGTGCATCTGGCAAGACCGCCGCACTGGGTTTTCCGGCGATTGACAAAAGCCTGCTGGACAACGTGATCTTGCCGCCTGGCTACAGCTACAAAATTTTGCACGCCAGTGGCGACCCACTGAACCGCAGCATGGGCGCGTATTCGAACCAAGGGTTGGAGCGCGACGACTGGTCCGCCCGCATTGGCGACCAACATGACGGCATGGACATTTACTACGTCGACTCAGCCGGTAAGTATTCAGCCAAAGACACCGGCCGCGCTGTGCTCAGCGTGAACCATGAAAGCTCGGCTGAAGCACATTTTCTGCACCCTAAAGGTCAAACCTCCAACGGCGTCAGCGGCCGTAAATTTGACCAGTTCGGCAAGTGGGATCTTGGCAGCCGACCAGAGCTTGAAGCCCTGAAGGAAATCAACCTGCACGGCGTCTCGATTGTCGAACTTAGCAAAACGTCAACCGGCTGGAGCTACAAGCTGGACTCGCCGCTGAACCGCCGCATCACGCCGCACACGCCAGCGCGCATCACCGGGCCGGCCGTGCATCTGGCTGATATTCAGGCGCTGATGAGCACACGCTATGACCCCAGTGGTGCGACCAGCCGTGGCACTTTGAACAACTGCGGCCACGGCAAGACGCCTTGGGGCACCTACCTAGCCTGCGAAGAAAACTGGGCGATGTATTTTCAAATGTCGAAAGAAAGTCAAGCCGTCGATGCCAAGACCATGGCGTCGCGCAAGCGTTACGGTGTCGCCAACACGCCGATGACCAGCGCACAAAAAAATGAACGCACACAAGGCTGGCACACCGTCTCCAGCACGGATGACCGCTTTGCACGTTGGAATGTCGCGGCAGTCGGCAGCAGTGCAGCCGAAGACTTCCGCAACGAACCCAACACTTTCGGCTTCAACCTCGAAATCGACCCCTTGGCACCTGACGCCGTGCCAGCCAAACGCGTGGCGATGGGACGCTTTGCACACGAGGCCGCTGTGTGCGGCCTGCCCAAAGAAGGCGCGCCCTTGGCTTTTTACATGGGTTGCGACTCGCGCAACGAATACATCTACAAATTCGTCTCGAAGGCTGTCTGGGACGCCAAGGACATCGGTGGCGGCATGGCGGCTGGCGACAAATACCTGACTGAAGGAAAGCTGTACGTCGCCAGGTTCAATGCCGACGGCAGCGGCCATTGGCAGGAGTTGACTCTGAGCGATCCGCGTATTGCCAAACACAGCGCTTACCCGTTTGCCAATCAGGCGGACGTCTTGCTCAACGCTCGCCATGCGGCCGATGCCGTCGGTGCCACCAAAATGGACAGGCCGGAGTGGGGCGCGGTCAACCACCGCAACGGTGAAATTTACTTCTCGCTGACCAACAACAACGCCATCAATCGCACACCGACCAGCGTTAATTCGGCCAATCCGCGCGCCTACATGGACGTCGATGGCAAAAAAGGTGCTGGCAATCCAAACGGCCACATCATCCGCTTCAGGGAAGACGCCAACCGCTCCACGGCAGCCAGTTTTGCATGGGATATTTTTGTCTTCGGGGCTGAAGAAGATGCTGGTGATGCCAATCTTTCGAAGCTAACGACCAAGAACTCGTTCTCCTCGCCAGACGGTTTGTGGTTCAGTCAAGCTACCGGCATTTGCTGGATCCAGACTGACGATGGCGCCATGACGGACGAGAGCAATTGCATGCTGCTGGCAGCTGTGCCAGGGCAGGTTGGCGACGGTGGCAAGGTCACGGTCAACAACCGCATGACGATCAACGGCGCTGACGTGACGGGGACGCAAGACACCTTCATCGGTGCAACACTGGGCGAAGCCAGACTGCGCCGTTTCTTGGTGGCCCCTAAGGGCGCTGAAGTCACGGGCATCACAGAAACCGAAGACGGCAAGACCTTGTTCGTGAACATCCAGCACCCCGGCGAAGACACGCCCGCATTGGGTGGTTCTGCGCAGTTCAATGCGCAAAGCCTGTGGCCCGCCAATCAAGGTTATGGTGCTGCCGGCCGGCCACGCTCAGCGACGATTGTGGTCACGCGAAATGATGGCGGTTTGATCGGCGTTTGAGGCTGACTCGCTTCTGAAAGCTGCTGCATCTCACCGGTGCAGCAGTTTTTTTTATGGGCGCTTGAGTGTCAACAAACTGCCTTGAAATCGACACAAGGCTGACACATGGTCTGCACACAATCGATCGACAACACGGACCAAGTGCTAGCCAAAGAAAGACCTCGCCATGACACCATCGGACCACAGCTGATGCGCGCCGTACTGGATTCCTTCAGCGGAAATTACCCACCGCCATCGCCCGATGATGAAGAAGAAAAGGGTCAGCGTTTTCGGACCATTTTCATATCTGACCTGCACCTTGGTACACCCGGTTGTCAGGCCCACGCATTGATGGATTTTCTGCGCACGCATCCGAGTGATTCGCTGTATTTGGTCGGCGACATCATCGATGGTTGGCAGTTGCGCCGTAAATGGTATTGGCCGCAGTCCCACAACGACGTGGTGCAAAAACTCTTGCGTCGTGTGCGCAAGGGATGCCGTGTGATTTACGTGCCGGGCAACCATGACGAATTTGCGCGCGAGTTCATCGGTCACCACTTTGGCGGCGTTGAGGTTGTGAAAGAAGCCATTCACGTCACGGCGGATGGCCGCAGTTTATGGGTCATTCACGGCGACCATTTTGATGCGGTGGTGCAGTGCGCCAAGTGGCTGGCGTACTTGGGTGACAACCTGTACGAGTTCACGCTGCGGATGAATCGTCACCTCAATTCTTTCCGTGCCCGCATGGGCTTGCCGTATTGGTCGCTCTCGGCTTACCTCAAACAAAAGGTCAAGTCGGCCTTGAACTACGTCACCGACTTTGAGGTGGCTGTCGCCAAAGAGGCCAAGCGCCGGGGCCATGACGGCGTCTTGTGCGGCCACATTCACCGCGCCGAGATGCGCATGATCAACGGTGTTTTGTATTGCAACGACGGCGACTGGGTTGAGAGCCGAACCGCCTTGGTGGAGCACTACGACGGGCGCCTTGAAATTTTGCACTGGGCTCCATCGCACGAAGTGCAAAAGCGAAGCGAGTCCGTACCCATGACTGAAGCACAGGTGAGCGTATGAAAATTGCTTTGATCACAGATGCCTGGCTGCCACAGGTGAATGGCGTCGTCACCACCTTGCTTGAGCTGGTGCGCGATCTTGAAGGGCGCAACCATGAAGTGTTGGTGATTCACCCGGGGCAGTTCAAGACCAGGCCTTGCCCGGGATATGCGGGGATTGACTTGGCTTTGAAGCCCCGGCCTTTTTTGAGCCAGCAACTGGATGAGTTTTCTCCTGACGCTATTCACGTCGCTACTGAAGGTCCGTTGGGCTGGGCAGCGCGAGCGTATTGCGCCAAGCACAAGCTGCAGTTCACCACGGCATTTCACACCAAGTTTCCTGAAATTTTGAAAGCCGCCTTGCGTATTCCGCTGTGGATGGGCTACGCCTTGTTTCGTCATTTTCACAAACCCTCGGCCGGCATCATGGTGCCAACCCAAGGGGTGCTGGAGATGCTCAAACAGCGGGGCTTCGAACAACTGCGCAGTTGGACGCACGGTGTCGACACCGATTTATTTCGTTTTCATGGAAGCGCCAGAATCTACCCGGAACTTGACGAACTCAAACGCCCAGTTTCGCTCTTTGTCGGGCGCGTTTCTTACGAAAAAAACATAGAGACTTTTCTG
>JABMMH010000318.1 GCA_013205645.1 Polaromonas sp.
GCCGACTGGACGATCACGCAGCGCTGAATACCAAGGTGGCGATGCAACGCAAAGAGCCGTTCCTTGGGTGCATCCACAGGCGTGAAGTTGCGGCTGACCGCAAACGGAAATTGCGCCGCAGGCCCGAACACATGGACGTGGCTGTCGCAAGCTCCGGCAGGCAACGTCAATCTGGGTGTCGATGGATTCGGGTTGTACGTGAGCACGGTTTGGTCGGCGTTGGTGGTCATAGATTGGGTGAGAGCTTCAGTGACTTGGATCGAATAATTGTCGGCATAATCGCGCCTTTGAGTGATGCTTTTTTCAAATAGCTGCTATCAGCCAAACAACACACCCACCCATCAACATGGATTTAACGCGTCTTCAATACTTTGCGGCCGTGGCCGAGGCTGGCAGCTTCAGCCGCGCCGCCGCATCTCTGAACCTGTCGCAGCCAGCGCTGAGCCGACAAGTCTTGCTGTTGGAAGAAGACCTCGGTCAACGCCTGCTAGAACGCCATGGCCGCGGCGCCCACACCACTGAAGCCGGGGCCGCACTGCTGGTCCATGCACGCGGTATTTTTGACTTGGCCGAACGCGCGCAGGCCGACATGCGTGAGCGCCAACGCAGCCCGCGTGGCCGCCTCACCGTGGGTTTGCCGCCGCGCGTAGCGCATGTGCTCACCGCCGATTTGGTCGAATGTTTTCATGCTGAATTTCCCGATGCAGCGATCACCGTGGTCGAAGGTTTGAGCATTCGCCTGCGTGAAATGCTGGTGGCTGGCAGAGCGGATCTGGCGATTATTTTTGACCCGGCGCATTCGCCGCAGCTTCAACTCGAAACCTTGGTGCGTGAGCCGATGGTGCTGGTCAGTGCCAAGCCTTTGCCAGCCAAAATCCGCTTGGCCGACGTGGTCCAGCGCAGCTTGGTGATGCCGAGTGGGCCGCATGCGCTCAGGCAACTGCTTGAGCAGCACACCGCGCCGCGCGGCCTGCCGCTGAATCTCTGGGCTGAAGTGGAGTCAGTGCAAACGGTGTTGTCGCTGGTGGCACGCGGATTGGTCGACACCATCTTGCCCGTCAGCGCTGTGAAGGCCTGGATCTACACCGAGCCCCTGCACGTGGCAGCCATTCACGCCCCGGTGATGCGCAACAAACTGGTGCTGGCCGTGCCCGCCGCCAGACCCGCCACGCGCTTGAGCCGCTATGCCAGTGAGTTGCTGCGCGAATTGGTAGCGAAGCACTTCGGGTAACTGAATTAACGCGGCAAGGCCATGTCGCGTTCTGCCATCACCGCACGCAAGCGGTCTGGGTAATCGGTGATGAGACCGTCTACGCCCCAGTCCATCAGGCGCTTCATGTCAGCGGTCTCGTTCACCGTCCACGGCACCACGGGCAAGCCCAAAGCCTGCGCCTGCTTCAACAGATCCGGATGCAGCTGCTTCCAATGCGGCGACCAAGTGACACCCTTGGCAGAGCCCGCTGCAGCGCGTACCAGTTTTGGCATGGAACCACCATGCGCGCTTAGCTTGCGGCCAGCGGTCCAGAGTGCTTCGTTCGGGCTGCCGGCCACTGGCGGTGTAGCACTCAGATAGGCGGCTCGCATCTCGGGCGCGAGCTTGTGCACGACTTGCAAGGTGCGCCAGTCAAAGCTTTGCAGCATCACCCGCTCCGTCATTCCGGCTTGACGAATGACTGCTAATACAGCGCGGACAAAAGGCTCTGGGGCCAAAGTGTCACCGGGTGCAGTCGGATTCAGCTTGGTTTCAATGTTGAAATTCAGGTGGCCAAAACCCAGCGTATTGATACGCTCAAAAACCGCCGCCAAAGTAGGCACGCGCTCACCATCAACCGCTTGCTGCTGGTTAAATTCACGCGCATAGTTTGTGCCGGGTTGCAATCGACCCACGTCATACATTTGCAGTTGCGACAGCGACAGCGCATGGATCAGCGGCCCACGCACCGGCAACCACTCACCACTGGCATCACGCGTGAAGAAGGGGTTGAGCGCCCTGTCGTGTGTCACCACTGGCACGCCATCGGCGGTGATGCCAATGTCCAGCTCCAGCGTGCTGACGCCCAGGCGCGCCGCAGACTCAAAGGCCGTCAGCGTGTTCTCGGGGTGCAAACCCCGGCCACCACGGTGCGCTTGAAGATCAAAAGCGTGTGCAGCACCTGACAGACACAGCAGTGCCAATACCAAAATTCTCATAACACCCGTTCAAAAACACAGTTAAAACAGTTTGCCGCACAATTGTTGCGTGCGCATGTCACGCGCTGGCTTTTACATTTTTTCACTGGAAATCATCATGCGAATTCTTCACACCATGCTGCGCGTCGGCAACCTGCAACGCTCAATTGATTTTTACACCCATGTCTTGGGCATGAAGTTGCTGCGCAGCTCCGAAAATCCAGAGTACAAATACAGTTTGGCTTTCCTCGGCTACGGCAGCAACCCGGAACATGCCGAGCTGGAGCTGACCTACAACCACGGCATTGATCAATACGACTTGGGCACAGCCTACGGCCACATCGCGTTGGGCGTACCAGACGCCTACGCAGCCTGCGACAAGATCAAAGCCTCAGGCGGCAACGTCACACGCGAAGCTGGCCCGGTCAAAGGCGGCAACACCGTGATTGCCTTTGTGACCGACCCGGATGGCTACAAGATTGAGTTGATTGAACGCAAAGAAAACGCCGGCGGCGGTGGCTTGCGTTAAGTCGAATACGGTTGCCTCAGTTACCGCGCTTCAGCTGACTGGCTTCAAGCGCCAGCGCTGTGATGCGTGCCCAATCGCCTTGGGCCACGGCATCGGCAGGTGTGAGCCAAGAACCACCGACACAGACCACGTTGCTGAGGGCTAAAAACTCAGCCGCATTGGCCAAGCTGACACCGCCGGTGGGGCAAAATTTGACGTCACCAAACGGTCCGCCCCAAGCTTTAAGCATGGCCGGACCGCCAGCTTGCAGGGCCGGAAAAAACTTGAGCTCGGTGAAGCCGTCATCTTGCGCGGCCATGATCTCACTGCCAGTGGCAACGCCTGGCAACAGTGGCAAATCGGTGTCGCGGCAGGCTTGTCCCAAGGCATGGGTATAGCCGGGACTGACGATGAAGCGTGCGCCCGCCATGGCACAAGCCATCACATCGGCGGCACTGCGGGCGGTGCCGGCACCGATCACCGCTTCGGGTACTTCGCGGGCAATCGCTTCAATACACGCCAAACCTTGCGGAGTGCGCAAGGTGACTTCCAACATGCGGATACCGCCTGCCACCAGCGCACGGGCCAGCGGCACAGCGTGCGCCACATCGTTCAGCACGATGACCGGAATGACGGCGGCGTCTTGCATCACCTGCAGGGCCGTCCAGCGGCTCTGTTCAGTCTTGTTCACAACCATGACATAGCACCTTCTTCTGCTGTCAACGCCTGTCTGCGCATGCCGGAAAACAGTTCACGCCCGATGCCCATGGCATTGCTGTCGCGCAGCGTCTCCGGCATCTCAGCGACAGGCCGTGCAGCCCAATCAGCCTCACTCAGCAACACGCGCAACTCGCCGGTCAGGCTGTTGAGCAAGATCATGTCGCCGTCGCGCACTTTGGCCAACGGGCCACCCGAAGCGGCCTCGGGCGACACATGGATGGCGGCGGGCACCTTGCCCGAAGCGCCGCTCATGCGGCCGTCAGTCACCAGCGCCACTTTGAAACCCTTGCCCTGCAACACTGACAAGGGCGGCGTCAGCTTGTGCAGCTCAGGCATGCCGTTGGCTTGCGGCCCTTGCCAGCGCACCACACAAATCACATCGCGCTCGAGCTCGCCGGCGCTGAAGGCCGCGTGCAGGGCTTCCTGCGAATCAAAGACGCGGGCGGGCGCTTCGATCACATGACGGTCTTCGGGAACCGCCGAGACTTTGATGATGCTGCGACCCAGATTGCCTTGCAGCAGCTTGAGCCCACCGGTCGCGCTGAAGGGCTGACTGGCTGGCCGAACAATCGTCTCGTCTTTGGAGACGTCAACATGATGCCAAGCCAGCGCACCGTCCACCAACTCTGGCTCACCCGTGAATTCACGGATCCCGCCGGGCCGCACCGTCAGCACGTCCTCGTGCATGAAGCCACCGTTGAGCAGTTCACGGATCACGAAACCCGTGCCGCCAGCGGCTTGAAACTGGTTCACATCAGCGCTGCCGTTGGGATAAACATGGGTCAGCAAAGGCACGACTTCGGAGAGCTTTGAAAAATCGTCCCAGTTGATTTGGATGCCAGCCGAATGCGCCACGGCAACCCAGTGAATCAAGTGGTTGGTTGAACCGCCGGTGGCCAGCAGCGCAACCATCGCGTTGACGATGGCGCGCTCATCGACGACCCGGCCGATGGGTGCAAAGCGTTTGGACGATTTGACGATACCCAGCACCGTGCGCGCAGCTTCTCGGGTCAACTCGTCACGCAAGTCGCCGCCGGGGGCCACGAACGAGGTGCCAGGCACGTGCAAGCCCATCGCCTCTAACAACATCTGGTTGCTGTTGGCCGTGCCGTAGAACGTGCAAGTGCCGGGGCTGTGGTACGACTTGAGTTCAGCGTCCATCAGCACATCACGACCCGCCAGCCCCTGCGCCACCAGTTCGCGGACACGAACTTTTTCTTTGTTCGGCAGACCCGATGGCATCGGGCCAGCGGGCACAAACACCGTCGGCAAATGACCAAAGTGCAGCGCGCCGATCAACAGGCCCGGCACGATCTTGTCGCACACGCCGAGCATCAGCGCGCCGTCAAACATGTCGTGGCTCAAAGCGACGGCGGTGGCCATCGCGATGACGTCGCGGCTGAACAGACTCAGCTCCATGCCGCTGGTGCCTTGGGTCACGCCGTCGCACATGGCCGGCACGCCACCGGCCACTTGCGCCGTCGCGCCATGCAAACGCGCCTCGCGCTTGATCAGGTCTGGGTAGGTTTGCATTGGCGTGTGGGCCGACAACATGTCGTTGTAAGCGGTGACGATGCCGATGTTCGGGCGGCGCTCAGTCACAACCTTGAAGCGGTCGTCCAGCGGCATACCGGCCACGGCGTGTGCCACATTGCTGCAACCCATGCGCTCAGCGTTGACAGCGCGTGTGGCGGCGCTGTCTAGCCGCTTCAGGTAGGCGCTGCGGGAAACGCGGCTGCGTTCGCGGATCTGCTCGGTGACGTCGGCGACGGTTGAATGAAGAGTCATGGATTCCAAAGTTGGATGAAATGGATTGGTAACTTTATTACTCCACCCATCCTACTTGTTAAAGTCGCCGTTGGACAGGCGGCAGGAACAAAGTGGTTACCAAAGTAGCCCAAAAAACGCATCAAACGCCGCCCATTCGCTGTAAAGTTCAGCTGTGAAAAACGCCCAGAACGCTCAACTTAAAGCTACACGTGACCCAGCGAGCATGCTGGAAAATTTTTTGCAGCAGTGGGGAGGCCGAGAAGACTTGTGGATTTTTGCCTACGCCTCGTTGATCTGGCGGCCGGATTTTGAATTTTCCGAGCAACGTCCAGCCAAGCTGCACGGCTGGCATCGGGCGCTGAAAATGTGGAGCCGTATCAACCGCGGCACGCCCGCTGTGCCGGGTTTGGTGTTTGCGTTGTTGTCAGGAGGCAGCTGCCAAGGCGTGGTCTACCGCGTGCCCCGGCAAGAAGTAGCGGCTGTGGTCAGCAAGCTCTGGCTGCGCGAAATGATGACCGGCGTATACGACCCGCGCAGGCTGCGCTGCCAGACCGACCAGGGACCGGTTCAGGCGCTGGCCTTCACGCTGTCAAGGCGCAGCCCCAACTTCACCGGCGTGCTCAGCCAAGCGCATTACCAGCAGATATTTACCGATGCGATTGGCCGCTACGGCAGCACACGTGACTATGCGTTGCAAACTCTGGAGAGCTTGCAACGCATCGGCATCAGTGATGCCGCTCTAACCAAACTGATCAAGTCAATTTAAAAGGCAACTCGCGCTGGGTCTTGCCGGTCAACACAGCGATGGCGTTGGCAAAAGCCGGCGCCAGCGGTGGCAAGCCGGGTTCGCCCAAGCCGGTCGGTGCATCGGCACTTGGCACGATGAAAACAGCCATCGACGGCATGTCGGTGATGCGCGGCACCGTGAAGTCACCGAAGTTGCTTTGCTCCACCACGCCGTCTTTCAAGGTGATGGCCGCACCGGGCAAGCACATCGACAAGCCCATCAACGCGGCGCCTTGAATTTGCGCCTCGATGCTGGTCGGGTTGATGGCCAAGTTGCAATGCACGCCAGCGGTGACGCTGTGCAGCACGGGGGTATTGTCTTTGACCGAGGCCTCGACCACATAGGCCACCACGGTGTTGAAAGACTCGTGCACCGCCACGCCCCAAGCGCGACCTGCAGCCAGTTTGCGCTGGCCATAACCGGATTTGCTGACGGCCAACTGCAACGCACTGACGTGGCGTGGGTGCTTGGTGCCGAACTGTGCCATGCGGTATGCCACCGGGTCTTGGCCGGTGCTGCGGGCGACCTCGTCAATCAAGGTCTCCATCACGTAAGCGGTGTGGGTTGAACCCACACTGCGCCACCACAAGACTGGCACGTTGTCGGCCGGGTGATGCACCGACAGGCGCATCGGCATGTCGTACGGCTCTTTCATGCCTTCGGTGGTCGTACTGTCGACGCCGTCTTTCACCATGAAACCTTCGAAGGAGGTACCCGCTGTGATCGACTGGCCAACGATGACGTGGTCCCAAGCCAAAATCTTGCCTTTTGCATCAAAACCGAGCTCGGCGTGGTGCACATGCATCGGGCGGTAGTAACCTCCCTTGATGTCGTCCTCGCGACTCCACAGTGTGCGGACTGCTGCGTTGAAGCCGGCAGTGCGGGCCGCTTTGGCGACGCTACAGGCTTCAAAGACGAACTCACTGCTCGGGATGGCACGGCGACCAAAACCACCGCCCGCCATTTGCACATGCATGGTGACGTTTTCTGGCGGCAAGCCCAAGACCTTGGCCGCAGCCAAGGCGTCGATACCCGGCATCTGTGTGCCGACCCAGAGCTCCGCTTTGGCGTTGGCGCCTTGACCGCTGACTTGCACCGTGCAATTCAGCGGTTCCATAGGCGCATGCGCGAGGTAAGGAAAGACAAACTCAGCGCTGATCTTTTTCGGCGCCGTGGCCAGCGGGCCAACGTCTGCGTTCAAGTAAATCGCCCCGGTCTTTTTCGCCAAAGCGCGGTAGTTGGCGAGCTGCTTCACGCTGTCGACTTTGCCGAGCTTGTCGGTATTCCAAGTGACCTTCAGCGCATCGCGGCCTTGCTTGGCCGCCCAGTAACCGTCGGCCACCACGGCAACACCTTCAGCGCCACGGTCTAGGGGCACACGCAGCACCGCCTTGACACCGGCAATGGCCAGAGCCGCTGTATCGTCAACTGAAGCCACCTTGCCGCCAAACACGGGCGGACGCGCAATCACCGCCGTCAGCATGCCGGGCAGACGCACGTCGATGGCGTAGTCCTGCGTACCGCTGGATTTAGCCCGGGCGTCGAGCCGGCCGGTGGGCTGACCAATGATGCGGAATTGACTCGGGTCCTTCAGCGTGACTTTTTCAGGTACCGGCAAGGCCATGGCCGCTTGCGCCAGTTCGCCGTAACTCAGGCGCTTGCCGCCGGGGCCAATGACCACGCCTTTTTGCGTGCGCAGGTCATTCGCTGGCACACCCCATTGGGCGGCAGCGGCCGAGACCAACATGGCGCGCGTGCGGGCCCCGAGTTCACGGTACTGGGTGTAAGAGTTTTTGATGGCACCAGAACCGCCGGTGATGTGGATGCCCCAAGCCGTATCAACATACGCCGGGTCAGCATTGCCGTGCTGGCTGCGCACTTGTGACCAATCGGCGTCCAGTTCTTCAGCCAAGATCATCGGCAAACCGGTTTGCACGCCCTGCCC
>JABMMH010000319.1 GCA_013205645.1 Polaromonas sp.
CCATCTCGACGGCGCGGCGACCGGCCATGCGGGCCAGCACGTTGCGCCGTCCATCGACCGCCGGATAAGCCGCGTTGCCAGGCAGGCCCAAGCCCAGCGCTTCGACCATGCAGGCCATGGTGCTGGCTGTGCCCATCGTCATGCAGTGGCCGTGGCTGCGGTGCATGCAGCTTTCGGCTTCAAAAAATTCGGCAAGCTTGAGCGTGCCTGCCCGGACTTGCTCGCTCATGCTCCAAAGGCCGGTGCCCGAGCCGAGTTCTTGGCCGCGCCATTTGCCGTTGAGCATCGGGCCACCGCTGACGCCAATGGTGGGCAAGTCGACGCTGGCCGCACCCATCACCAGCGAAGGCGTGGTTTTGTCGCAGCCCATCAGCAACACCACACCGTCAATCGGGTTGCCGCGAATGCTTTCCTCAACATCCATGCTGGCCAGATTGCGATACAGCATGGCGGTAGGACGCAGCAGCGTTTCGCCCAGCGACATCACGGGAAACTCAAGTGGAAAGCCGCCGGCCTCATAGACGCCGATCTTGACTTGTTCGGCCAAGGTGCGGAAATGGGAGTTGCAGGGCGTCAGCTCGCTGAAGGTGTTGCAGATGCCGATCACCGGCCGGCCGTCGAACTGGTCGTGCGGCACGCCTTTGCCCTTGACCCAACTGCGGTAGGCAAAACCATCGCGGTCTTGTCGGCCAAACCATTGCTGACTGCGCAATTCCTCAGGTTTCTTTTTTCTGGCTGTTGAATCGGTCATACAAAAATCCTTAACGGGTCAACATCGGTTGGAGGCGGATGGGTAAAGGCGGAAGGGCCTGGTTTTATTCTTTGACAGCACCGGTCATGCCAGAGACGTAATATTCGACGAAGAACGAGTAGATGATGGCCACTGGCAAGGAGCCTAGCAATGCGCCGGCCATCAAGGCACCCCAGTGGTACACGTCGCCATCCACCAGTTCTGTGATGGTGCCAACAGCGACGGTTTTGTTTTCTGATGAGGAGATAAAAGTCAGCGCGTAGATGAACTCATTCCACGACAAAGTGAAGGCAAATATGCCGGCCGAAATCAGCCCTGGCACGGCCAGCGGCAAAATAATTTTCCAGAGAATCTCAAAGCGCGTGGCGCCGTCAATCAAGGCGCACTCTTCCAGCTCGTACGGGATCGAGCGGAAGTAACCCATCAAGAGCCAAGTGCAAAACGGAATCAAAAAGGTCGGGTAGGTCAGGATCAAAGCCCAGCGCGTGTCGAAAAGACCCAGCTGAAAGACAATCGCTGCGAGTGGAATAAACAGGATCGACGGCGGTATCAAGTAGGCCAAAAAAATACTTAAGCCGACTTGCTTGGAGCCTTTGAAACGCAGCCGCTCAATCGCATAAGCCGCCAGTACGGCCGCTGCCAGCGAAATGAAGGTCGAGACCACCGAGACGATGACGGTGTTCCAAAGCCATTCTGGATAGGCGGTGTCGAAAAGCAGTTTTTTGAAATGAGCCAGCGTTGGGGCAATGACTAAAAACGGATTGCCGTCGCGTGACAGCAACTCTGCGTCAGGTTTGAAGGCGGTGATCGTCATCCAATAAAACGGGAACAGCAGTACAAAAACGAAGATGCCCAGGGGTATAAAAACCGTGACGACGCGGCGCGGTATCGAGTCGAGAAAGTGCATGCCCGGGCTGTCTTTATCTTGTGAATTCATGGTGGCCTCAAAAGAAGAGTGGGTTGCTGTTGGCGGCGCGAAAAACGCTTACTTGTCGCTTCCGCCTTGTTGCCAGGCTTTGCGTTGAAGACCGAAGTAGCTGAAAAGAATCGACGCCAGCAGGAAGGGCACCATCGCAATGGCAATGGCCGCGCCTTCACCCAAGGCGCCGCCGGAAATGGCGCGCTGGAATGACAAGGTCGCCATCAAGTGCGTGGCGTTCAACGGCCCACCTCGTGTGAGGACGTAAATAAGCTGGAAATCGGTGAAGGTGAACAGCACCGAGAAAGTCATCACCACCGCGATGATGGGCGTCAGCAAAGGCAGTGTGATGAAGCGAAAACGTTGCCAGCCGCTGGCGCCGTCGATCGCCGCAGCTTCGTAGAGCGAAGGCGAAATTGTTTGCAGCCCGGCCAGCAGCGTGATGGCCACAAACGGCACACCGCGCCAGACGTTGGCGGCAATGGCCGAAAAGCGTGCGTTCCATGGGTCACCGAGAAAATCAATGTAATGGTCAATCAGGCCGGCTTTCATCAGCAGCCAACTGACAACCGAAAACTGCGCGTCATAAATCCACCAAAAGGCAAGTGCTGACAAGGCCGTTGGCACGATGTAGGGCAAAAGAATGATGGTGCGGAAAAATGTTTTGCAGGGCAGTTTCTCGTTCAGCAGAATCGCCAACCAAAGCCCTAAGACAAATTTGAGCAGACTGGCCACAAAGGTGTAGAAAAGCGTGTTGAACAAAGCCAGTTGTGTGACGCTGTCATCGCCCAGCAGATAGCGGTAATTTTCAAGTCCGACCCAAACACCCTCACGGCCAATTTTGGTGTCTGTGAAGCCTAGCCAAATGCCCAGTATCAGCGGGTAGGTTAAAAACAGCACCAGCAATATCGCAGCCGGCAACATGAAAATCAAGCCCAGGGCGTTGCGGCTGTTTTGCAGTTTTTGGAGCATGGTGAAGTTCAGTCTGTGCTGCAATTAAAAAAGAGAAGACTTGACCACCCAAGCTGCCCGCATGGGCAGTCTGAGTGGTTGTGCCAGGCAGTCAGCAGCGCGTTAAGACACGCGCCGATCAGACTTTGTAATACCGTTCAGCCCGTTTCTGAGCGCGTTCGGCGGCTTCCTTCGGTGTCTTGGCACCGCTGGCAGCTTCGGCGACCATGTTGGTGACGATGAAGTCGGCGCCGGCACCCGCAGAGGCATAACCGAGCTTGCCCGCATAACCTGAAGGACGCATATTTTTGACGGCGTCGCGGTATGGCGTGTGCTTTGGGTCCGAAGTCCAGATCGGGCTTTTTCCGTATTCGGCCAGTGGTGGAGCAATATAGCCACTGGCGCCTGTCAGCCACGGTTCAAACTGGTCTTTTTCCATCATGAAGCGCAGGAACTCCTTTGCCGCCTGTGGGTACTTGGTGTACTTCATGACCATCTGATTGAAGAACAGGTGCGACTCAGTCGGTACGCCCACTGGCCCGATGGGATAGGCGGCATGCTGGATGTCTTCCTTCAGGGCCATGACTTTCGGGTCAGTGGAGGTCTTGGTTGCGTAATAAATAGAGATGCCGTTGTTGGTGACGCTGATCTGGCTGTCAAGAAAGGCCTTGTTGTTGTTCGGGTCGAGCCACGACAGTGTGCCGGGAATGAACGTGGCGTACATCTCTTTGGCGTACTCAAGTGCTTTGATCGTCTCGGCGCTGTCGATGACAACTTTGTTGTTTTTATCAACCAGCTGCCCGCCGTGCGACCAGATCAACCAGTTGGTCCACAAACCGTCTCCGGTGGCGTTGCCCAAAGCAAATCCGCCGGGCGTCCCTTTGGCATGCAAGGCCTTGAGCATGGACAGGAAACCGGCCGTGTCTTTGGGGAAGGTGTCGAAACCAGCCGCCTTGAGCTGGCTCTGACGATAGACCATCATGGCGCCGGCAGCACCCAGTGGAATACCGATCCATTTTTTCCCGTCTGGGCGCAGGTAAGCCTCGGTCGATGGGTACCAGCCGCCATACTTTTTGCCGAGGTAGGAAGCCAAATCTGTCACATCAAGCAACTTGTCGGGATACAGGTTGGCGTCGTCGTTGGTCGACAAAATAATGTCAGGACCGGCGCCGGTGTTGGCTGCCACAGCGGCTTTGGGGCGTACGTCTTCCCAGCCTTCGTTGTCGACCCGGACCTCGATGCCGGTTTTTTCTGTGAACTTTTTCACATTCACCATGTAGGCGTCGATGTCGCCTTGCACAAAACGGCTCCAGCGCAGCACGCGCAGCTTGGCGCCTTTTTCAGGCTGGTTATTCCATTGAGCCTGCGCTGTGCTGGGCCACAACATCGGAGCCGCCACGACGCTGGCGGCGGCCGAAGTTTTCTCTAAGAATTTACGACGATTGAAATCCGACATGAACATCTCCTTAGTTTTTAAGTCAAGCAAGAAAAAATGCCACCCAGCGCCTGCGGTGTGTCAGGCTGCAAGGCGTTGGCCACTGCTGGCGTCAAACAAATGAGCACGCGCAGGGTCGGGTCTGAGGTGAATGGTTTCACCGGGTCTGAAGGCGTGCCGCTCACGAAAAACGCTGGTGACTTCGACGCCGGCAATCTTGCTGAAGATTTGCGTGTCGGCCCCGGTGGGCTCGACGACGATGACTTCAGTGGCGACGCCGCTGCCTGCATCTGTCAGGTCAATGTGCTCGGGGCGTGTGCCGTAAATGACGCTCTGGCCATCGCGGCCACTGGTCTGGAAGGGGGCCGGGAGTCGCAGGCCGCCGGCGAATTCGACGCTCGCAGTGCCGCCGCTGTGTCGCAGCACGCCAGGCAGAAAATTCATCGATGGCGAGCCAATAAAGCCAGCCACAAATTGATTCGTCGGATGGTCGTACAACTCCAGTGGTGAGCCCGTTTGTTCGACGAGGCCATCGCGCATCACGACTATCTTGTCGGCCATGGTCATCGCCTCTATTTGGTCGTGCGTGACATAGACGGAAGTGGTCTTTAAGCGCTGATGTAACTCTTTGATTTCGGTGCGCATTTGCACCCGCAGCTTGGCGTCCAGATTGGACAAGGGTTCGTCGAACAGGAACACCTGTGGGTCGCGCACGATGCAACGCCCCATCGCCACACGCTGTCGTTGTCCGCCAGACAACTGGCGCGGAAAGCGGTCCAACAGTTCGACCAAGCCGAGGATGTTGGCGGCCTTCATCACTCGCTCATTGACCGCTGACTTGGGCTGTTTCGCCAGCGTCAGACTGAACGCCATGTTGTCACGTACCGTCATGTGCGGATAGAGCGCGTAATTTTGGAACACCATGGCGATGTCCCGCTCCTTGGGCATCATGTTGTTGACGCGTTTTCCGCCAATCAAGATATCGCCGGAGCCTATTTCTTCAAGGCCTGCAATCATCCGTAAAAGCGTTGATTTGCCGCATCCAGACGGTCCGACCAGCACCGTGAACTGACCGTCCTCGATGTCGATGTCGACGCCGCGAATAACGTGGGTTTGGCCGAAATATTTTTCGACATTTCTGATGTTGACTGCAGCCATAGTCACCTGAGAAAGTACGTTGAAATGAATTTGGATATTTTTAGCATTTAAAAATCAATGTTTCATTAGCATCTACCCTTGTTGGTGTCTTGTTCAAGCGGCTGGTGCGTCACTGCATCGGTAACTCGACCTTGACGCTTTGTGCCGCTCTGACGATTTCTCGCCATGTCTGCGCATCGATATGAATACCTTTGATGGTTCTTTGGGCGCGGGTAGCTAGTTCTGGTTCGCCGGCGATTTGCACCGCATCAAAACCTTCGGCAACGGGTCCAGCTTGCAACCAGTCAACGAAGGCCAAAGCCTCTTCCTCGAACGCGACCTGGGTCGCCAGTTTGCTGGGGTCAATCAAGATGGTCAGCATGCCATTGAGAACGGTGCGAACGCTGGGGTCGGTGGGTTTGTGCCAAGTGCCACCACCGGTCAGGGCGCCGCCTAACAACTCGCAGGCCACGGCCAGGCCGTAACCCTTGTGTTCGCCAAAGGCGAGCAAGGCACCGAACAAGCCGTTGCTCTGTGGGACGACAACCACGGCCGGGTTGGTGGTGGGTCGGCCGTGCTCGTCTATCAAAGTGTCTGGCGCAATTTGCCGGCCTTCGTTGTGAGCGACCCGCATCTTGCCCTGGGCCACTCGACTGGTGGCGAAGTCGAGCAGGAAAGGCGGGCGTCCGGCCAGCGGTACGCCGATGCAGCAAGGGTTTGTGCCGTAACGTCCGTCGGCACCGCCAAACGGCGCGACCACTGGGCGTGACAACACGTTGACAAAATGCAGCGCGACGAGTCCCTGCACCACAGCCATTTCAGCGAAGTGACCGATACGGCCCAGGTGATGCGTGTTGCCCAGCGTCATGATGCAACTGCCGTGCTGTTGGGCACGCTCAATGCCCAATTTCATCGATGCTTCGCCAATCACTTGGCCGTAGCCACGCTGGCCATCCAGGTTGAGCAGCGTGCCGGTGTCCATGCGGATGTGGACCTTGCTGTTGGGTTTGAGCCCGCCTTCAAGGACTGCCTCCACATAGCGCGGCAGCATGCCAACACCGTGCGAGTCGTGCCCCCGCAGATTGGCTTCGACTAAATTTTCAGCAACGGTCGTAGCTTCTTCTGGCGCGCTACCGGCCGCCCTTAAAACAGTCGCCATCTGTGTGCGTAAGTCTTCAGCGGAGTGAGTGGTTTGCATGCGGCGCCGTGGTGTTTGATTGACAGGGATTGGGGTGAATGCAAACGCTCACATGACTGCGCCGACTTGCCACGGCACAAACTCGTTTTGCCCGTAGCCGTGTTTTTCACTTTTACTGTGTTCGCCTGATGCCGTCGCCAGCAGCCTCTCGAAAATACGTTGCCCCATTTCAGCAA
>JABMMH010000320.1 GCA_013205645.1 Polaromonas sp.
CGCCGATGTACATGCCAGGGCGCTTGCGCACAGCCTCCAGCCCTTCGAGGATCTGGATCGAGCCTTCGCCATAGGCTTCGGACGCGCCGGCCTGGTTGGTGTCGATCTTGGGCTGGAAATTAGAGCTTCCTTCGCCCGCCAGCCCGTCAGAGACGTGGACCTGGTCGGCTTCGTTCAATTTGTTTTCTTCAGTCATGGCCTGGATATCCCCATTTCTTCAATCTCTTGAATGACCAAACCCGCGAAGCGTCGCGGGTCTGTCTCTAGCGTGTCAGCGTTTTACGCGTGAACCGGCCTCAAATCCGCATCGGCATCACGACGTACTTGAAAGCGGCGTTGTCGGGAATGGTGAGAAGGGCCGAGCTGTTGGAGTCGGCTAGTTCGATTTTCACCATGTCCTGGTTCATGTTGTTAAGCGCATCGATCAGGTAGGTCACGTTGAAACCGATCTCGATCGAGTCGCCGCCGTAGTCAATGTCGAGTTCATCGACCGCCTCTTCCTGCTCGGCATTGTTCGACGCCACACGCAGCGTGCCGGGTTCGATGTTAAGCCGCACGCCCTTGAATTTTTCGCTGGTCAAAATCGCGGTGCGCTGCAAGCTTCTGAGCAGCGGCTCGCGGCCCAGCGTGACAATGTTCTTGTGGTTCTTCGGAATCACACGGTTGTAGTCGGGAAACTTGCCTTCAACCAGCTTGGTCACGAACTCCATGCCTTCAAAGCTGAACTTGGCCTGGTTGCCGGCAAACTGCATCTCGATCGCGCCTTCCTTGTCGCTGAGCAGGCGCTGCATTTCGAGCACCGTCTTGCGCGGCAGGATCACTTCCTGCTTGGGCACCTCGACATCGAGCGTGCTGGAGGAAAACGCCAGCCGGTGGCCGTCAGTGGCGACCAAGCTGAGCTGATTGCCTTCGGCGACAAACAAAATCCCGTTGAGGTAGTAGCGGATGTCATGCACCGCCATGGCGAACGACACCTGGTTGAGCAGTTCCTTGAGAACCTTTTGCGGCACCGCAAACACCGGACCAAAGCTGGCCGCTTCCTGCACCAGCGGAAAATCTTCGGCCGGCAGCGTCTGCAGCGTGAAGCGGCTCTTGCCGCCTTTCAAAATCAGCTTGTTCTGGCTTGATTCGAGCGACACGGTCTGGTCGCTGGGCATGGAGCGCAGCACATCGATCAGCTTGCGCGCGCCGACCGTGGTGGTGAAGTCGCCCTCGTCGCCATCGAGTTCGGCATTCGTGCGGATCTGGATTTCGAGGTCGCTGGTCGTGAACTGCAGTTGCGATCCGGTTTTGCGGATCAGCACGTTGGCAAGGATAGGCAGCGTATGCCTGCGCTCAACAATGCCTGCAACCGATTGCAGGACGCCTAAAAACTTGTCTTGGGTGGCTTTCAGAACGATCATCTTTTTCCTCTGTCTTTATCTTTAGTTCTTTAATTCAAATTAGTAGCAGTAGTAAGGGAGGCGCTTTTCTGTGGATAGCGTCATTTTTTCCTTACAAATCAATTGCTTGGCGTTTGTTTAACCATGTGTTGCAGCGCTATGCGGGTAGCTTGTGAAACATGAACAACTTTCCATTGTCATCTGCTCCTGTGGATAAGTCATGACTTGTTCAAAACTTATCCACAGCTTAAAAAGTTTCCGGTTTTCAGCCCTTGAGTGTTTGCTCCAGCACATGAAGCTGCTGGTTGAGTTCAGTCATCAGCTGGCGTTCGGCCGCCATTTTGCGCACCGCATGCAGCACGGTGGTGTGGTCGCGTCCGCCAAATAACTCGCCAATCTCGGGCAGGCTTTTTTGCGTCAGTTCCTTGGCCAGGTACATGGCGATCTGGCGCGGCCGGGCAATGCTGGCCGGGCGTTTTTTTGAATACATGTCGGCGACCTTGATCTTGTAGTAGTCGGCCACTGTTTTCTGGATGTTTTCGACTGAAATCTGCCGGTTCTGGATCGACAGCAGGTCGCGCAGCGCTTCGCGCGCCAACTGGATCGAGATTTCCTTGTGATTGAAGCGTGAATACGCCAGGATCTTGCGC
>JABMMH010000321.1 GCA_013205645.1 Polaromonas sp.
ACCTTCACCACCTCGATTGCGCTGGTGCCGTTTTTCACGGTGGCGCTGGCCATCTTCACGGCTTTTCCGATGTTTGCCAAACTGCAGGGGTCGCTGCAGGTGTGGCTGATCGAAAGCCTGATTCCAGAAAACATTTCCAGGCAGGTGCTGGGCTACCTGACGCAGTTCAGTCTGCAAGCCAGCAAGCTGGGTGTGGCCGGCTTGGCGGTGCTGGTGGTGACGGCGGTCGCCATGATTTTGACGATTGATCGTACCTTCAACGGCATTTGGCGAGTCCGCAATCCCCGGCCATTCGCCCAGCGTGTGTTGATTTACTGGGCCGCGGTGACACTTGGGCCTGCGTTTTTGGCGGCCAGTTTGGCGGCCACGTCGTATTTGTTGCCCTTTGCCCGCAATGGCATGGCTGGGCCTTCTGAGATATTGCAGCTGTTGCTTGATGGGCTGGAGTTTGTGGCTTTGGCGGGCGGCATGGCGGCGCTCTACCACTACATGCCGAACACTTATGTGAAGTGGGCGCATGCATGGACGGGTGGGCTGTTCGTGGCGATAGGCATCGCGCTGGCCAAGAAAATTCTGGCGGTGTACCTGGGCATGGTGCCGACGTACTCCGTCGTTTACGGCGCTTTTGCCACCTTGCCGATCTTGCTGGTGTGGATTTACGTGGCCTGGATCATTGTGTTGATGGGCGCCGTGATTGCGGCCTACCTGCCCAGCCTGTTGGCTGGCGTGGCCCGGCGCGCCAGCGCTCATGGCTGGCGGTTTCAGCTGGCGCTGGAAGTGCTGCAACGGCTAGACGCCACCCGCAGCAGCATGCCGCAAGGTCAGTTGGCGACTGATTTGGCGCAGTCCTTGCGGGTCGATTCACTGGAGCTAGAACAGTCGCTTGACGCCTTGGCGCGGCTGCACTGGATTGGCCAACTGGCTGACATTGAAGGTGACAACGAGCCGCGCTACGTCTTGCTGGTCGACCCTGACAGCACGCCGCTTGAGCCGCTGGTGGATGAACTGCTGCTCGACAAGACAGATGCCACTCGCAAGCTCTGGTCGCGTGCGGGTTGGGCCGAGACCCGGCTGCGCGAGGTGCTTTGAGGCGTAGGACAAAGCGCCGATCTGCGCCATCCGACAGCTCAAGCATGCTTTGGCCGAGTTGTTGAGTCCAGCTTTGCGATAGCATGAATCAATTGGCTGACTGAGCAGTCTGCGGCGGTGCATCTCAGGTGCGCCGGACCTTCATCCACCAACAGGAGGGACTCCCCTATGCAAGTTCAAATCAACACCGATAAAAACATCAAGGGTGGTGTGCCGCTGAGCAACCACGTGCAGGCATTGCTGGAAACGCGCTTGCACCGTTACCGTGACCGTTTGACCCGCATCGAAGCACATTTGAGTGACGAAAACGGTCACAAGTCAGGTTCTGGCGGTGATGACAAACGCTGCGTCATGGAAGCTCGGCCGCGCGGCCTGCACCCGCTGGCAGTGACCCACGTTGCTGGCAACTTAGACCAAGCGCTGACCGGTGCCTGCGAAAAGCTCGAGCGTTTGCTCGAAAGCACCTTGAGCCAGCTCGATGACCCACGCGGCAAACCACTCGAAAATTTCGATTGAAGAGCCAAGTGACTGATCCGATTCTGGGCTATATTGACTGCGAATAAAAAAAAGGAGACCTGTCATGAAAGTAGCAGACATTTTGCGGGTCAAGGGCAGCACGCTTTACACCGTTCAGCCCGACGAACCGTTGGCCAGCGCCACGCAAATCATGGCTGAAAAAGACCTCGGTTCACTGGTCGTGATGGCCTCTGGCAATCTGGTCGGCATGCTGACCTTTCGCGAAGTGATTCAGTGCCTCGTCAAAAACGGCGGCGAGATTGGCAGTGCTTTGGTGCGCCAAGCGATGGACGACCAGCCCCTGACCTGCACACCGGACACCGAAATCGATGACGTCCGCCGCATGATGCTGGAGCGCCATGCGCGCTACATGCCGGTGATGGAGCAAAAAATGCTGATGGGTGTGATCAGTTTTTACGACGTCGCCAAGGCGGTGGTCGACAGCCAGAACTTTGAGAACAAGATGCTCAAGGCCTACATCCGCGACTGGCCCGCCGAGGACGAAGCCAAACAGGCCTGAAACAATACGCGCTGAAGTGTGGGTTGGGTCTGGGATAATCACCGACTATGAGCGGCAATACCTTCGGACATCTTTTCGCAGTCACCAACTTTGGTGAATCCCACGGCCCGGCCATTGGCTGCGTGATTGACGGCTGCCCACCCGGCATGGCGTTGTGTGAGGCCGATATTCAGTTCGATCTCGACCGCCGCCGTCCCGGCACCAGCCGGCACGTGACGCAGCGCAACGAGCCCGACGCGGTCGAGATTCTCTCCGGCGTCTACGAAGGCCAGACCACCGGCACGCCGATTTGCCTGCTGATCAAAAACACCGACCAGCGCAGCAAGGACTACGGCAACATCCTCGACACCTTTCGGCCCGGCCACGCTGACTACACCTACCTGCACAAATACGGCCTGCGCGACCCGCGTGGCGGCGGTCGTTCGTCGGCCCGTCTGACGGCACCGATGGTGGCGGCTGGCGCGGTGGCTAAAAAATGGTTGGCGGCGCAGCACGGCATTGCTTTGATGGGCTGCATGACGCAAATTGGCGACATGAGCGTGCCGTTTGAGTCGTGGGCGCATGTGCCGAACAACCCGTTTTTTGCGCCCATGGCCGATGTTTCTGCGCTTGAAGACTACATGGACGACTTGCGCAAGTCGGGTGACTCTTGCGGCGCGCGCATCCGCGTCGTCGCCACCAACATGCCCGTGGGTTTGGGCCAGCCCTTGTTTGACAAACTGGACGCCGACATTGCTTACGCCATGATGGGCATCAAC
Source organism: Polaromonas sp. (assembly GCA_013205645.1). Taxonomy (GTDB): domain Bacteria; phylum Pseudomonadota; class Gammaproteobacteria; order Burkholderiales; family Burkholderiaceae_C; genus Polaromonas. Next base: position 2,884 of record JABMMH010000321.1, read on the forward strand.
GCCGTCAAAGGCGTTGAAATCGGGGCTGGTTTTGCCAGCGTCAGCCAGCGCGGCACGATGCATGGCGACTCGCTGTCGCCGGCAGGCTTCAAGAGCAACAACGCTGGCGGCGTGTTGGGCGGCATCAGCACCGGGCAAGACTTGGAAGTCTCGATCGCCATCAAGCCGACCAGCTCGATCATCTCGCCGCGCGAGTCGGTTGACATGGCCGGCAACAGCACCACCGTCATGACCAAGGGCCGACACGATCCTTGCGTCGGTATCCGCGCCACGCCGATTGCCGAGGCCATGCTGGCGCTGGTCGTCATGGAGCATGTGTTGCAGCAGCGCGCGCAGTGCGGTGATGTGCACGCGCCGATGCCGCGTATTCCAGGCGCTGCTTGAGCTTGCGTTACCGGTGAGCACCCGGCGCCAACTCGTCCCCTTCGCCGCTTTGTCGGCCAGCTACTTTGCGCACATCGGATTTTTCAATCCGTATCTGCCTTTGTGGCTGAAAGAGTTGGGCTTCAGCATTCTGGCTATCAGCGTGCTGGTGTCGCTGCAGGCGGCAACACGGCTGTTTGCACCCTACGGTTGGGGCTGGCTGAGCGACCGCACTGGCGAGCGCATCAAGCTGCTGCGTTACAGCGCCTGTGCGGCCTTGCTGGCGTCAACCGGACTGTGGTTCGATGGCGGTGTGGAATGGTTGTTTGTTGTGCTGCTGCTGATGTTCACTCACACCAGCGCCATGATGCCGATGAGCGAAGCTGCCATGGCCCATCTGGTGACGCAGGGCGGTGTGTTCGATGCGCGGCGTTATGGTCGTATCCGCTTGTGGGGTTCACTCGGATTTTTGATCACGGTGCTGGCGGCTGGGGCTTGGTTTGAGCACGATGGCATGCGCCAATTTCCGGCCTGGACGGTGGCCACCATTTTCGCGGTGACCGTCAGTGTCTGGTTCTTACCGGACCTGAAAGAGGCGGTGCCCGAGCATGCACAGCACGTCAACGTGATGCCGGTGTTAAGGCAGCGCGCCGTGCAGTGGTTCTTTGCTTCGGCCTTTTTTCATGTGCTGTCGCACATTGGTATTTATGTTTTCTTCTCGCTGTATTTAGATTCATTGGGCTACACCAAAACCATGATTGGCTTGCTCTGGGCCTTGTCGGTGGTGGTGGAGATTGGCTGGTTTTTCACGCAGTCGCGTTGGCTGCCGCGTTTGAGTCTGACGGCGTGGCTGATGGTCTGCGCTGCGGCGATGTTGCTGCGCATGGGCATCACGGCGAGCAGTGCGCAGGTGCTGGTGTTGTTGCTGGTCGCGCAGGTCTTGCATGCGCTGACGTTTGCCACGCACCATACCGTCTGCATCGCCCTGCTGTCGAAGCATTTCAGTGGTCGCTTGCGCGGCCGTGGGCAAGCGCTTTATACCGTCATTGCTTACGGTTTTCCGGGGCTGCTGGGCGGACTGGCTGGCGGCGTGCTGAGCACCCATTACGGTTTGGTCAGCGTCTACTGGGCTTCCGTGGTGACCAGCTTGCTGGCCTTGCTGTGCGCTTTTGGGGCTTGGCGGCATCAACACCAGCGCTCGCCCATGCCAAATTAAAGTGCGCTGTCGGCGTCGCGCCACTGCCCGGGCGACAAGCCGCCCAAGGTGTGCGGTCCGATGGCTGCGCGAATCAGGCGCAGCGTGGGGAAACCCACGGCGGCGGTCATGCGGCGCACTTGCCGGTTGCGACCTTCGCGAATGCCCAGCTCAAGCCAGGCGGTGGGCTTGGCTTGGCGGACACGGATTGGCGGGTCGCGCTCCCACACATCTGGCGCTGTGCTCATCAGATGAGCGCGGGCAGGTCGCGTCATGCCGTCGTTGAGTTGCACGCCTTGACGCAAAGCCGCCAGCGCGGCTTCGCCGGGCTCGCCTTCGACCTGCACCCAATACGTTTTTTCCATCTTGAAGCGCGGGTCTGCAATGCGCGCCTGCAGTTGACCGTCGTTGGTCAGCAGCAGCAGGCCTTCGCTGTCTGCGTCGAGCCGGCCGGCCACGTACACATCCGGGATGTTCAGAAAATCTTTCAAGCCGCGCCAACGCCCTTCGGGTGTGAATTGGCTCAGCACGCCGTAAGGCTTGTTGAAGCAGATCAAGCGGGTGGGGTTGGAAATGACCATGGCGGCGCAGCATAGCATTTCACATCTCATCCCCGGCGCAGTGAGGTAGCATCCTCGCATGAGTGTTCATTACGAAAGCGTGCAAACTGGCACGCTCTACCCCGAAGCCTTTCAGGTGGCTACCCCTTCTTCTGCGCTGGAGCGTCACATTTGGCCGCGCAAGCTGGGTGTTTTTATCCGCAAAGCGCCGTCAGTGTTGGACGTGAGCGTCGACGCAGATTCAACCTCCGAGCCGACAGAAGGCGCTACACCCGACAAGAGTGTGCGTGAACTGGGCGTCGGGCAGTTTGGCTTGGTACCGCCATGGGTCAAGTCGGCGTCTGACGCCAAGTTGCGTTCGACCAAGCTGGTCAATGCGCGATCTGAGACCGTCACCACCTCGACTAATTTTCGCGACACCTGGCTCAAGGGTCAGCGTTGCATCGTGCCGATGATGGCGTTTTTTGAAGACGACTGGCGCAGCGGCAAAGCCGTGCCCACGCGCATCACCCGCGTCGATGGCAAGCCGATGGGCGTGGCGGGCTTGTGGGAGCGCTGGGAAAAAAACGGCGAGGAAATCATCAGCTTCACCTTGCTCACCGTCAACGCCAACAGCCACGCGCTGCTGCACCGCTACCAACAAGGTGGCAACGAAAAGCGCATGCCAGCGATCTTGGGTGAAGGAACTTACGACGCTTGGCTGAACGCCCGCCACGAGAAGGCCAAGGAATTCATGCGGGCCTACCCGGCGAACTGGTTGACGGCTAATCCGGTCGAGAAATAGCCCGCACTGTCGGTTGCTGTCTGCGGCTCAATCGCCGAGGTTGATGAGGGTTGTCAGGGGCACGTCACTCGGGGGTAAGTAGTCAGCCACCACCCAAATTCGCGTGGACTGGCTGGCCGCTTCGGTCAGCAATTGCAAGACAAAGTTAATCGATACCTGATCCAATGCAACAAAGGGGCCGTCAAGCAGCGTCAGCTGGGCCCCGGAGGCCGCCGCTGCCGCAATCCAGACCTTGCGCTTGGAACCGGTGGATAGCATGAACAGGTTTTTGTGCAGGTGTGGCTCCAGCGTAAGCCCGTCAACCACCTCGGCCAGCACAGCCTCGTCAAAGCCGGGGTAGGCGCGCTGCACAGACTGCAGGTAGTCGGTCACCGTGAGGGCGTCATGCGCGGCTGAGCGCGGGTCCTTCCAGAACACCTGCTGACGGTAAGCCTCGGGTTGCTCGTCCAGAAACGCACCGCCCAGTTGCAAACGACCGGCATCAGGCGTCAACTCACCCGCCAGCAAACATTGAACCGTGGTCTTGCCACGTCCGTCACCGCCGAGCACCAGAGCCACACCGGGTGCCAGCTGCGCAGAGAAGTCACGCAGCACCACGCAGTCCGGGTAAGCAAAAGACAGATGGGAAAGATTGAGCATGTTGGCGGTCACTTGCCCCAGCTGTCCTTCAAGCCCACCGCCAAATTGAACACAGGCTTGGCAGCGGTGTGGTCTACCCGGTCAGCCACAAAGTAGCCGTGGCGTTCAAATTGGAACTTGTCGTCGGCCTTGGCAGCGATGGCACCACCGGCGGCAAGCGACGGCTCGACGTAAGCGGTGATGAGTTTGATGCTGTCGGGGTTGAGCTGCTCTAAGAAGTTTTTGTCGCCAGTGCCCGGGTGGGCTTCGCTGAAGAGGCGCTCGTACAGGCGCACTTCGGCTTGCACGGCGTCGGCCACGCCGACCCAGGTGATGACACCTTTGACTTTGACAGCGTCGCTGCCGGGCGTGCCGCTTTTGGTGTCGGGTAGCAGGCGGGCATGGACTTCGGTGACCTGGCCTGCGGCATCAAGAGTCGCGCCGGTGCATTCAATCACGTGGCCGTATTTGAGCCGCACTTTGTTACCGGGCGTCAGGCTGCCATCGGCTGCAGGCTGCGGCGGGTAAAGTCTGAAAAAGCCTTTCGGCGGCGTGGCTTCAAAGTCGCTGCGGTCAATCCAGACTTCTTTGCCGATCTTGAAGTGGCGCTTGCCGAGTTCGGGGTGGTGCGGGTGAATCGGCGCGCTGCAGTCATCCAACGTGCCTTCGCCCATGACCTCGTCCCAGTTGCTTAGCACCAGCTTGACCGGGTCCAGCACGGCCATGGCGCGCGCCGCCGAGCCGTCCAGCGTTTCGCGCAGGCAGCCTTCCAGCGTGCTGTAGTCAATCCAGCTGTCGCTTTTGGTGACGCCAATGCGTTCCGCAAAGAGTTGCAGTGCTTCGGCGGTGTAGCCACGGCGGCGCAGGCCGACGATGGTCGGCATGCGCGGGTCGTCCCAACCGTTGACGCGTTTTTCAGTCACCAGTTGTGCCAGCTTTCGTTTGCTGGTCATCACGTAGGTGAGGTTCAGGCGGGCAAATTCGTATTGGTGCGGGTGCGGCGTGGCGATCAAACCGCCTTCGGCCAGCTTGTCCAGCAGCCAGTCGTAAAACGGCCGCTGGTCTTCAAACTCCAGCGTGCAAATGCTGTGCGTGATTTGTTCCAGTGCGTCTTCAATCGGGTGCGCAAAGGTGTACATCGGGTAAATGCACCACTTGTCGCCGGTGTTGTGGTGCGTGGCGCGGCGAATGCGGTAGATGGCCGGGTCGCGCAGGTTGATGTTGGGCGACGCCATGTCTATTTTGGCGCGCAACACGGCTGCGCCGTCGGCCAGTTCGCCGTTCCGCATTTGCCGCAAACGCGTTAAGTTTTCAGCCGCTGTGCGGCTGCGAAAAGGGCTGTCTTTGCCGGGGTGGCTGAAGTCGCCGCGGTGGATGCGCATGTCCTCGGCACTTTGCTCGTCGACATACGCCAAACCAGCTTGCACCAAGTATTCGGCGGCGCGGTACATGAAGTCAAAGTAGTCGCTGGCGTGGTACAGGTGCGTAGCGCTTGACCCGTCTTGGGCCTGCCAGTCAAAACCCAGCCACTTGACCGAGTCAATGATGGAATTGACGTATTCGGTGTCTTCTTTTTCGGGGTTGGTGTCGTCAAAACGCAAGTGGCAAACGCCGCCGTAGTCGCGCGCCAAACCGAAGTTCAGACAAATACTTTTGGCATGGCCGATGTGCAGGTAGCCGTTCGGCTCAGGTGGAAAGCGCAGGCGCAGCTTGGCAGGGTCGTTGGGGCCGGCGGCGTGGTGCGCTGCATCTCCAGGCGAGCCGCCCCAGTGGCGATTGGCATAAGTGCCCTCAGCCAAGTCCTTCTCGATGATCTGTCGCAAGAAGTTACTCGGCTTGACGACTTCCTTGGCAGAAGCGTTGGCTGAATGGGCGGCGGGAGGCGTAGAAGCAGGCGTAGAACTCATGGCGGTATTTTAGACGGCGCACTCTGCACTTACGTTTCGCAACGGTCTTCACGGTGGATGCGGTAGTTGGTATGCAATCAACAGCGTTAATGAGTACATGGGTACTTCGTGCCCACACAAGGAGAAACCAAATGAAGACTTTCAAGCAAACCATCAGCCTTTCGTTCAATGGCTTTCTTGCACGTAGTGTTGCAAAAGTCATGGCCGCTGCGGCCTTGTTGATCGGCGTGGCCGCTTATTCAACCAGTGCGCAGGCCAACAGCGTTTATTGGTCCATCGGCTTGGGCTCGCCCGGCGTCACCATCGGCATGACCAACACCCGGCCTTTGCCTGTTTATGTGCAGCCTCAGCCGTATTACGGCCAGCGTGGCCCGGTCTTTGTGCATCCGGGTGCGGTCTATTCGCAGCAAGTTCCGATTTATGTGCAACCGCGACCTGTCTATCAACAAGGCTGGTCGGGTCAGGGTCGACAGCATGGCAAAGGTAAAAAACACGAGCGTCGCTACGATAACCGGGGACACGGTCGTCGACATTGATTTTGAGGGAAAAATCCAAGCTGGGATGCTAGGCGGTTGAGCCAAGGCCTCAAGCATAATCAGTCCAACTTTTGGGGAACTGGACTTGGATATTGCATTGTTGATCAAAGCTGCTGTGATGGGCATTGTCGAGGGACTGACTGAGTTCTTGCCGATTTCTTCTACCGGCCACTTGATTTTGGTGGGCACCTTGCTAGAGATGACCGACACCAAAGCCAAGGTCTTTGAGATCGCGATTCAGACGGGTGCTATTTTTGCGGTGATCATGGTCTATTGGCAAAAAATACGTGACACCGTGTTGGGTTTGCCAACAGAAATACCGGCGCAGCGTTTAGCCTTGAACGTGTTGGTGGCTTTTATACCGGCGGTGATTTTAGGCCTGCTGTTTGGCTCGGCCATCAAGGCTCATCTGTTCAACCCCGTCGTCGTGGCCAGTGCTTTTATTGTGGGCGGCTTCGTCATTTTGTGGGCTGAAAGTCGCTACATCAAAAATCCAACGGCCACACGTGTTGATGAGGCTGACACGATGACGCGGATGGACGCGCTGAAGGTTGGCTTGGTGCAATGTGTCGCCTTGATTCCGGGCACCAGCCGCAGCGGCGCCACCATCATTGGCGGCATGTTGTTTGGCCTGTCGCGCAAAGCCTCAACTGACTTTTCCTTCTACTTGGCGATTCCCACGCTGATTGGCGCTGGCGTTTACAGCTTGTACAAAGAACGGGCACTGCTGTCGCTGGCCGACATCCCGATGTTCAGCGTTGGCCTGCTGTTTTCATTCTTGAGCGCCTGGGTCTGCATCCGCTGGTTGCTGCAATACATCGCCTCCCACAGCTTTGTGGTGTTTGCTTGGTACCGCATTGTCTTTGGCTTGCTGGTTTTGCTGACCGCCCAAATGGGCTGGGTCAACTGGGTCGGCTGAGCTTAAATCAGCTTGTCTTCAGGGGTGCGGATTTTCTTCAACGCGTCATGCCGCTCAACCGGCATCCTCAAAGGCGCGTCGCTGTGCGCGTCATCCCATACGGGGTCTGCAATGCTGTCAAACACTTCACGCAGCTTGGCGCCCCAGTTGTTGTGCATCATCTGGTAGTAGGGGTTGCTCTGGTCAATGCAGACCAGTTTGTCGCTCTCAAACTTGTCGACTTCGTAGACGGCCAAGTCGAGCGGGAAACCGACCGACAGGTTGGACTTGATGGTTGAATCCATCGACACCAGCGCACATTTAGCGGCTTCTTTCAGCGGTGTTTCCGGTGTGATGACGCGGTCCAGCACCGGCTTGCCGTACTTCGATTCGCCGACCTGAAAGTAAGGCGTTTCACTGGTCGCTTCAATGAAGTTGCCGGCGGAGTACATCTGAAACAGACGCATACCTTCGCCTTTGATTTGTCCACCGAACAGCATCGACACATTGAAGTCCACGTCGGCCTGTTTGAGGGATGCTGCATCGCGCTCATAGACCCGGCGCACCGCCGAACCCAGCACACGGGCTGCGTCAAACATGCTCTTGGCGTTCCAGATGGTGATGGGCTCACCGCCGTTCGGGTCTGGCAGTTTTTCGATCTGCAAGATCTCGCGGATGGATTGCGAGATCGACAAATTGCCGGCTGACAACAACACCATGAAACGGTCGCCTGGGCGCTCGTAGACAATCATTTTCCTGAAAGTGCTGATGTGGTCTAGGCCCGCGTTGGTGCGGGAGTCTGACAAGAACACCAAGCCGGCGTTGAGTTTGATCGCGACGCAATAAGTCATGAGAGAGGGATAGTTTCAAGTTGAAGCAGAAAGCAATTTTTTGAGTCGGTACAGCGCATCCAGGGCTTCGCGCGGGGTGAGGGTGTCGGGGTCGATAGTGTCCAGGGCTTTTTCAAGCAGGCTGAGTTCGGCGGCAGGCAGGTCTGGCGGCGGCGCAAAGAGGTCGACCTGCGCGCGGGCTTCGGTTTGCTGCATCTCCAGCGCGCTCAGCGCCAGCCGCGCATGGCTCACCACGGCGGCAGGCACGCCCGCCAACTTGGCCACCGCAATACCGTAGCTGCGGCTGGCCGGGCCGGGTTCGATGTGGTGCATGAAGACGATGTTCGAGCCCGACTCAACCGCGCTCACATGCACATTCACGGCGCCGTGGTGCTTGGCTGGGAACTCCGTCAGCTCAAAGTAATGCGTGGCAAACAAGGTGAACGCTTGCGACTTGTTGTGCAGATAAGCCGCAATGCCGCTGGCCAGCGCTAGGCCGTCGAAGGTGGAGGTGCCGCGCCCGATCTCGTCGAGGATGATGAGGCTGCGGTCGGTGGCGTTGTGCAGGATGTTGGCGGTCTCGGTCATCTCCACCATGAAGGTGGACTGGCCGGTGGCGAGGTCGTCGCTGGCGCCGACG
>JABMMH010000322.1 GCA_013205645.1 Polaromonas sp.
GTCCGGTGACGGCCAGCACGCTCGGGTGCATTTGCTTGACCAAGTTGCCGCCCGCCTCACCGGCCTTGGCACCCAAACAACCCGTCACGATGACCTTGCCATTGGCGGCAAGTGCTTCGCCGATGGTGTCCAAACTCTCACGCACGGCGTCGTCGATAAATCCGCAGGTGTTGACTATCACCAGATCGGCACCTTCAAAGGTCTTGGATGTCTCGTAACCTTCAGCGCTGAGCTGGGTCAGGATCAATTCGGAATCGGTCAATGCTTTGGGACAGCCGAGGCTGACAAATCCGACGCGGGGCGGGGATTTGCGGGCGGTTGACAAAGGAGGGGCCACTGATGTGGACGGGGTGCCGGAAAGGGTTTCGCTCATGCGCATATTGTCTCAGAGGCGGCTGATCAGCGTGTCAACCCGATTTGACGGTAGAGTCACGCTGCAGCGCCATGAAAAAATCAGGCAAAAATAGCGGCTCTGATCACACCGCACATTCAAAGACAAAGGACACCCATGATTCTCGAACACGCCGACATTCGCATTCACACTGGCCAACAAACGGCTTTCAAAGAAGCCATCGAACGCGGGCTGCGCACCGTGATTTCAGGGGCTCATGGCTTTCATGGTTTCAAGGTCAACCAAGGCATTGAGAACCCAGAGCGCTACGTGCTGCAGATTTTTTGGGCCACGCTGGAAGACCACACGGTGGGCTTTCGGGAGTCGCCCGCCTTTGCCAACTGGCGGGCGATTGTCGGCCCCTTCTTTGCATCGCCGCCGGTGGTTGAGCACTTTAAATTGGTGTTGAAATCGGAGTGATCAGCTTCAGTGGCTCGAAGCGCCCCACCTTTCTAGGACCTAAACCATGAGCCAGCAAGACCGGCAAGACTTTTACCAAGCGATCAGCCAACACAGCATGACACCGCTGTGGGAAGTCTTGCATGCGCTGGTGCCGGCCAAGCCGAACACGCCGTGTAGGCCGGCGCTATGGCGCTACAGCGATGTGCGGCCCTTTTTAATGCAGGCTGGCCAGTTGATCACCGCCGAAGAAGCCGTCCGGCGCGTGCTGATCATGGAGAACCCGGCGCTGCGCGGCCAGTCTGCCATCACGCAATCGCTTTACGCCGGCTTGCAATTGATTTTGCCGGGTGAAGTCGCACCCAGCCACCGCCACACGCAAAGCGCACTGCGCTTCGTGGTCGAAGGCCACGGCGCCTTCACAGCCGTCAACGGCGAACGCACCCGCATGCAGCCGGGCGACTTCATCATCACGCCCAGCTGGACTTGGCATGACCACGGACACGACGCCAGCGCAGAAGCTGGAGAACCGGTGGTTTGGCTAGACGGGCTGGACATTCCGATGCTGCGGTTTTTTGACGCCGGCTTTGCCGAGAACGGCAGCGCTGCTTCACAACCGCTGACTCAAGCGGAAGGCACCAGCTACCAACGCTTCGGCACCAACATGCTGCCGGTGCGCTACGAGCCGCCGTTTGGTCAAACCTCGCCGATCTTCAGTTACCCCTACGAGCGCACGCGGGAGGCGCTGCACCAACTCGAGAAAAATGCGCCGGTTGACGCTTGGGACGGTGTCAAGCTGCGCTACATTAACCCCGCGACAGGTGGCTACCCGATGCCAACCATGGCGACCTTCATGCAGCGACTGCCCGCTGGCTTTGCAGGCCAACCGTACCGCCAGACCGACGGCGCGGTGTTCAGCGTGGTTGAAGGGTCTGGCCAAGTCAGCATCGAAGGCCCTGGCGGTATCAGCGAATTTGAATTCGGCCCGCGTGATCATTTTGTGATCCCGTCATGGCACACAACACACCTGCAGTCCGCAGACGGTTGCGTGTTGTTTAGTTTTTCAGACCGTCCGGTGCATGTCGCACTGGGCATACACAAAGAAGAAAGAGCGTCATGAGTTTTGTTTTCACGCCTCCCGCTACGGTTTCTGTTCCTGTCGTCGGACTGGCTGAGCGCTTCCCGGTCAACCGCGTTTACTGCGTGGGTCGCAACTACGAAGAGCACGCCAAGGAAATGGGTTTCACGGGCCGCGAGCCACCGTTCTTTTTCCTCAAGCCCGCCAATGCCTTGGTCGTGATCGAAGAGGGCAAAACCGGCGCCATGCCTTACCCGAGCTTGACGCAAAATTTCCACCATGAGATCGAGCTGGTAGTGGCGATTGGCACTGGCGGCAAAAACATCAAGGCCGCCGATGCCATGAAGCACATCTACGGTTATGCCGTGGGCCTCGACATGACACGCCGCGACCTGCAAAACGAAGCCAAAAAACTCGGCCGTCCGTGGGATATCGGCAAAGGCTTTGACCACTCAGCACCGATCGGCCCGATCACCCGCGCAGCCGATGCTGGCGACATCGAAAATGCCGAGATTTATCTGCAAGTCAATGGCCAAGACCGTCAGCGCAGCGAAACCTCCAAACTGATCTGGAACATCGCTGAAAGCATTGAGCACCTGTCAGCCGCTTGGGAGTTGCAACCCGGCGACCTGATCATGAGCGGCACGCCTGCGGGCGTCGCAGCCGTGGTGGCTGGCGACACCTTGGTCGGTGGCGTGGCGGGTATCGGCACGCTGACAGCCAAGGTCAGCTGAAGATGCATCAGGATGCCCGCTAATGCGGGTATTCCATGTGCGCAGCTGGCGGACTCAGCCACCACGATGACTGCCCATATTTGCCATCCGGAGTTGCTGCCTTGAAAATTTTCCATCGCCTCGCCAAGCTGTTCGCCATCTTGGCGGGCTTGTTGATGACCTTCATCACGCTAATGACTTGCACCAGCCTGATAGGCCGGAATTTCTTTGAGATGTCTTTGACCGGAGATTTTGAGCTCACAGGCGTCGCGTCTGGCGCGGCCATCGCGCTGTTCATGCCGTACTGCCAAGCCAAGCGCGGCAACATCATTGTGGATTTTTTCACCGCCCAACTCCGCCCCGCCAATCAAGGGTTGCTTGACCGTTTTGGCACCCTGCTGCTAGCCCTGCTGTTTGCCTTGCTGGCATGGCGCACGGCGCTCGGTGGACTCAACTCTTACAACACCCACACAGAGTCCCAAATTCTGGGTTTTCCGCTGTGGACGGTCTATGCCGTCATGGTGCCTGCCTTTGTGTTGACCGCTCTGATTGGCTTGGGCCAGACGCTGTTTGGACTGGACGCCGGTGACACCGATGTGGCTTCAAATGCCGACGAGGTACACGCATGAGCCCGGTCAGCTTAGCGCTGCTGATCTTCGGCATCATGCTGGTCTTCATGGCTGTTCGGGTGCCGATTGCCGTCGCCATGTTTGTCGCCGGCGCCACCGGTTATGTCATGCAAACCGGCTGGATGCCGTTTTCTTACTTTTTAAACACGCAGGCCTTCGCGCGCTTTGCCAGTTACGACCTGTCGGTCATTCCGCTGTTCATCCTGATGGGGCACTTCGCGACGCAGGGCGGCATCAGCAAAGCCCTGTTCCAGTTTGCGGCCGCCATCATGGGCGGTTTCAGGGGCGGGCTGGCCATGGCCGCCGTGTTGGCCAGCGCAGCCTTTGGCGCCATCTGCGGCTCATCCGTTGCAACAGCAGCGACCATCACCGGCGTTGCCTTGCCCGAAATGAAACGCCACGGGTACTCCGGTCGCTTAGCCACCGGCACACTGGCTGCCGGCGGCACCCTCGGCATCTTGATTCCACCGTCTGTGCCGCTGGTGATCTACGCTATTTTGACCGAGCAAAACATCGCCAAGCTCTTTGCCGCAGCGATAGTGCCCGGCCTCATCGCCATGTTTGGCTACATGGTAGCGATTGGCATTTATGTCAGGCTGGTACCCGGTCAAGCACCTGAAGTCGACCCCAACCGTCCGTCTTTGACGCTGGCTTCTTTCTTGGGTATCGTGCCCATAGCCATCATCTTCGTGCTTGTTTTTGGCGGTATTTACGGCGGTTATTTCACGCCCACCGAAGGCGCTGCAGTCGGTGCAGCGGCCACCTTTTTAGCCGCCCTGCTGAAGCGCGAAATCACTTGGGAAAAGTTCAAGCTGTGCTTTTATGCCACCGCCAGCAGCTCGGCCATGATCTTTTTGATTTTCATAGGCGCCGACCTCATGAACTCAGCGCTGGCCCTGACGCAGGTGCCTAATCAGTTGGCCGGCCTGGTCGACGGCTGGGGACTTTCACCGCTCATGGTGGTCACGGCCATCTTGCTGTTTTACGTGGTGCTGGGCGCGGTGATGGACGAACTCTCCATGCTGCTGCTGACCATCCCGATCTTTTTTCCCATCGTCATCGGCATGGATTTCGGCATGCCGCGTGAATCGGTGGCGATCTGGTTCGGCATCATGGTCTTGATGACCGTCGGCTTTGGCCTCTTGGCGCCGCCTGTGGGCCTCAACGTCTACGTCGTCAACAGCTTGGCCAAAGATGTGCCCATCGCTGAAAGTTACCGGGGCGTGATGCCGTTTCTCATCAGCGACACGCTGCGCACCACCCTGCTGCTGCTGTTTCCCGGCATCTCGCTGTGGCTGGTCAAGTACGTCTCCTGAGCATTTGGTACTTGTTTCTTATTAGGGCTTTCACCCCTTTTCAAAGCCGATTGATTACCGTAAGTTAGCTGCTTCGTTCCACAGGAGACCTGATCAATGATTCAAAGACGCACTCTGCTGAAGACCGGCGCCGCCGCCGCCCTGGGTGCTCCGGCGCTGTCGGGTCTGGCCCAGCAGTCGGTCACGCTCAAGTTCCACACCTTCATGTCGCCACAGTCTGGGGTCTGGCTGGACATGCACAAGCCCTGGATGGCCAAGGTCGAGAAAGAATCTGAAGGACGCATCAAATTCGAAGCCTATCCGGCCATGCAACTCGGCGGCACGCCCGTGCAACTCTATGACCAAGCCAAAGACGGCGTGGTCGATGTGGTCTGGACGCTGCCCAGCAACACGGCCGGCCGTTTCCCGCGCATTGAGGCCTTTGAACTGCCTTTCATGATGAGCAACGCCGAAGCCACCTCCAAAGCTTTTTGGGAGTACGTTCAAACCGTCGCGGTCGATGAATTCAAAGACACCCAAGTGATCGCACTGCATGTGCACGGCCCCGGGGTGATTCACACCGCCGACAAGCCGGTCAAGTCGATTGCCGACATGCGCGGCCTGAAGCTGCGGGCGCCGACCCGACAGGTCACCAAATTGCTCAGCGTTTTGGGGGCCATTCCTGTGGGCATGCCGCTGCCAGGCATCCCTGACGCGCTCAGCAAAGGCACGATCACTGGCTGCGTGATCCCTTGGGAAGTCGTGCCAGCGGTCAAGGTCCAGGAGCTGACCAAGTTCCACGCCGAGTTCGACCCAGCCGGCGGCAGCCTCTACACCAACACCTTCATCATGACGATGAACAAAGCCAAGTACAACTCGCTGGCGCCCGATCTGAAAAAGATCATCGACAATAACTCCGGCATGGCTGCATCAGCTTGGCTGGGCAAGGTTCAACAAGCCAACGATGTACCAGGCCGAAAATCAGCAGTCGCCCGCGGCAACACCATCTACACGGTGAGCCCGGCTGAAGCGCAAGAGTTCCGCCGCAAGTCACGCACGGTCGAAGTCGAATGGGTGCAAGACATGGACAAGCGCGGCTTTGACGGTCAAAAAATGCTGGCCAGCGCACGCAGCCTGATCGAAAAGCACACCAAAACAACCAAGGCCTGATGCAGGCATGACAGTGCACTTGACGCCTTGGAACTCAGCCAAGGCGCTACACTGAATTCATGCACCGTCCTCCTCTCAAACATTGCCGCGAATGCGGTATTGCCGTTGTTTACCGCCTGCCGGACGATGGCGACACCCGTGAACGCGCCATCTGCACCGCCTGCCACACCGTGCACTATGAAAACCCGCTCAATGTGGTCGGCACCGTGCCCGTATGGGGCGACACCGGCGACCAAGTGCTGCTGTGCAAACGCAATATAGAACCGCGCTGGGGCAAATGGACGCTGCCGGCGGGCTTCATGGAGCTTGGCGAGACAACCGCCCAAGGGGCCGCCCGCGAAACCGATGAAGAAGCCGGCGCCGAGTACGAAATGCAAGAGCTGTTCACCGTGATGAACGTGGTGCGGGTCAGCCAAGTGCATTTTTATTACCGTGCCCGTCTGCTCAGCCCGGTCTTCAACCCAGGCCACGAAACCATCGAAGCCCGGCTTTTCACAGAGGCTGAAATTCCTTGGGACGAGATCGCCTTTCGCACCGTCAAAGAAACGCTGGAACGCTACTTTGACGACAGGCGCCAAGGCCGCTTTGGCACCCACGTGATTGACGTCGCTTAACACCACCCTTCACACCCATTTTCTTTTTTCATCGACCGTATTGCATGTTCAAAACCGCTTCCTTTTTCCGTATCGCCACAGACTTTGTCATGCCACCGCTGGATGCTTTTGAAGAAGCCCTGCAAGCCACCCGCTTTGAGCCTTGTGGCCCGACGCAACCTGAATCGAATGGCTGGGTCGCTCCGCGCGGCAACAAAAGCATCTCCATGCTGGAGAGCATCGGCGGCCAGATCATCCTCAAACTGTGCACCGAGCGACGGCCCTTGCCCGCGTCTGCCGTGAAGGCCGCAGTTGACGAGCTGATTGAAAAATACAAAGAAGAAACCGGGCAAGAACGCGTCGGCTCGAAAATCAAAAAAGAATTCAAAGAGCAAGTCGTTTTTGACCTGCTGCCGCGCGCTTTCACCAAGCGCTCAACGACCTTGCTTTGGCTAGACCCTGTCAACCATTTCTTGGTTGTCGACACCGGCAGCCTGTCGGGCGCTGACAAAGTCGTCACCTTTTTGATCGAAGCCTTGAGCGAGGTGCCGGGTTCGCTGCCAGGACTTGGCGTAAAGCCCGTTTTGACCAATATGTCGGCAGCGGCATCGATGTCGCACTGGCTGTCCAGCCGCGAAGCGCCTGTCGGTTTCACGGTAGACCGCGACTGCGAACTGAAAACTCCGGACGACCAAAAGTCAACCGTGCGCTACTCACGCCACACACTGGAAATCGACGAGGTCGCAGAACACATTGCGGCCGGCAAAGTCCCCACCCAGCTGGCCCTGACCTGGAACGATCGCATCTCTTTTGTACTGACAGAAACAGCGCAAGTGAAAAAGCTCAAACTCCTCGACGTCGTGCTGGACGGCGTGCAAGAAGGCGGCAAAGACGACGACGGCTTTGACACCGACGCCGCCATTCTGACCGGTGAACTCAGCGCCATGCTGCCTGATCTGCTCGAAGCTTTGGGTGGTGAAGTCGGTGTCGCATCCGGAGATGCAGAGATCGACGCAGAGCAAGCCCCAGTCAAGGCGGTTACAGGTTCACCAACTGCGACGGCGGCTTCATCCACTTATGTGTCGCTCACAGGGACTGCCGCTGACGCGCCCTTCTGACAAGACAAAGTACTCAGCGCGGCCATCCGTGCTGAGTGCAATATCAAAGTGATATAGCTTCCATCGAATTCAGCATTGGACGTCAGTTCACCGGCTTTTTAGAATGTTTCGAGTCCCTTTGCAACGAAGGGGTCTTGAACCCAAAAAAAGTCCGATGACAAAGAACAACACGTCTATCTTGGTCAGTGCTGACCAACTCAGCACCTTCATCTCCAGCGCCTTAAAAAGCGCCGGTCTGCCGGATCAAGACGCTGCCAAAGTCGCTGGACTCATGGCCGCCGCCGACCTGCAGGGCTCTGACGGCCACGGCGTGATTCGCCTGCCGCAATATGTCAAACGCATTTTGGCGGGCGGCATCAACACCCGCCCCAACATCCGGGTCGTGACAGAGCGCGCAGCCATGGCGGTGGTTGACGGCGACAACGGCATGGGCCACTTGGTCATGTCGCACGCGGTCGACATCGCCATTGAAAAAGCCCGCACTGCCGGGGTCGCCTGGGTGGGCGCCCGCGCCAGCAATCACGCCGGGCCGGCGTCGCTGTATGTGCGCAAGCCGATCGAACACAACATGATTGCGCTGTACTTCGCCGTCGGTAACGCCAATCATTTGCCGCCTTGGGGCGGCATGGACATGTTGCTGTCGACCAACCCGATTGCGGTCGGCATCCCTGCCGGCAGTGAACCCGCCGTGGTGCTCGACATGGCCACCACCGTGGCAGCCTATGGCAAGGTCAAGGCCAAAGCCAAGCGCGGCGAGCAAATGCCTGAAGGTTGGATGATTGACCGTCAAGGCCAACCGCTGCTGGACCCTAAACGCGCCGAAGAAGGTTTTTTGCTGCCCATCGGCGGTCACAAAGGTTACGGACTGGCGCTCATTGTCGGCCTCCTGGCCGGCACCCTGAACGGTGCCGCCATGGGCCGCGATGTGGTGGACTTCAACCACGACCACGTCACGCCGACCAACACCGGTCAATCGGTGTTGGTGATCGACTTGCAGGCCTTTGGAGACCCGGAAGCCTTCAAGTCATCGATTGACCACTTGGTGCGCGACCTGCGGAGCAGCGAGCGCCTGCCGAACGTCGAGCGCATCTGGCTGCCGGGTGAGCAAAGCCATCTGCGCCGCCAACAATACAGCGCCCAAGGCATCCCCTTGTCTGCGCCCATGCTAGCCGACTTGGACGCGTTGGCCGCAGAATTGAAGATTGCGCCACTGGTCACCAACCAGTCTTGAGCGAAGGGCGGACACACGCCAAAGAACAACAACCGGAGACAAACCCATGAAAAACTTCACCCACAGACTGCTGACCGCAGCGA